>RFGV01000281.1 GCA_003696605.1 Chloroflexota bacterium
CCAATAGTGACTCTGCAGGGGGATTGTTTGCTGGCACTTATTACCTTACGATCAGTGATTCGAGCGGTTGCAGTGTTTATGATACAATCATCATCTCCGAACCCGCTCCCCTGGTCATTCAAAAGAGCAAGACAGACACGCGTTGTAATGGCGATTCCACGGGTAGTGCCATGGTTACCGTAACCGGGGGAACTCCACCTTATATCTACTTCTGGTCTAACGGACAAAACACAAATGCCATTCTCAACATACCTGCCGGTGCGTATTCGATAACGGTTACCGACAGCGTTGGGTGCCAGGCAACCGATACGGTAAACGTTCTGGAGCCCCCGCCTTTAACCGTATCCTTTATGGTTAACGATGCCAGGTGTGCGGGTTCACAGGATGGCCAAATCACGGCTATCCCGGCTGGCGGAACGCCTTCTTATGAAGTCACATGGAGCAACGGACAGTCCGGGTTGACGGATACCGCCCTGTCCCCAGGAACCTATACTGCCCTGATCCGTGATGATAACGGTTGCACCTTGACCGATTCAGCCACCGTTGCCGAACCGCTACCCTTAACCGACACATTGGTAAAAACCAATGTTTCATGTTATGGCGGCAGTGATGGTACGGCTAAAATCTCGGTGGCAGGTGGCACTGCACCTTATACCTATCAGTGGAATACATCAGCTGTGACAGACAGCATATATAACCTTCCAGCCGGATTATACACGGTAACTGTAACGGATAGCAATGGCTGCACCTTGATGGATTCGGTGGTCATCGAGCAGCCTGACAGCTTTGTCATATCTATTACCACGATAAATGTTTCCTGCCCGGGAGGGAGTGATGGCGAGGCAATTGCCAGTGTTAATGGAGACACCACGCAGTTTTCGTTTGTGTGGAATACCATCCCTCCTCAAAATACCGCCAGGGCGAGGAATCTTTATGCCGGTACATACCAGGTTATGGTAACGGTTGACAGCACCGGATGCACCCAGTCAGCATCTACTGTCATTTCAGAACCTCCGGCTATCGACCTGCTCATTACCGGAACAGATGTCTCCTGTGCTGGAGGCAATGATGGCATGCTCAATGTATCGGTGAATTCCGGTGGTTTGCCTCCTTTCAGTTATCTGTGGTCAGATGGCCAGAATACAGCAATGGCGACAGGACTCATGGCCGGCTCTTATACGGTAACCGTAACAGACGCAAATGGATGCACAGCTACGGATACCGGCATGGTTAGCGAGCCTGCCCCGCTAACGCTCGCTACATTGCTTATCAACAACCCGGGATGTAATGGCGGTGCTGATGGCAGTATTTCCATCACCGTGACAGGGGGCACGCCACCTTATACCTACAACTGGAGCAACGGGGCTACAAACAGCACAAACCCTGGATTGTCATCGGGCACATATACATTTACCGTAACCGATGCCAATAACTGCATACTTCAAGACACCGCAGTGGTACCCGAACCCGGCAGCCTGGAAATCCTGGCAATTATTACGGAAGATGCCACCTGCCCCGATATCGATGATGGCAGCATCTCCTTGCTCGTTACCGGAGGAACACCTCCTTATACCTACCAATTAGGCCAGATGCAAGCCCAGAGCACCCCAGAATTTTACGGATTGGCAGGTGATTCAACCTATTTCATCACCATAACCGATGCCAACAACTGCAGGATTGATACCTCAGTATATGTGGATGCCCCACCTGTAATCGATGTATCCTTCCCGGTGGATGTAATCGATGTGGTAATCGGTGAAGATCTCGTCCTTACTCCGGTGATCGTTCCTTTTGATTCGAGCTATACCTACCTCTGGGAACCGCCAACCGGCTTAAGCAATCCATATGTGATGAACCCCATCGCTGACCCGTATGTGACGACAAATTACCAGATCACGGTATTTGACTCAAACGGGTGTGAATACACCGACAATATCACCGTGGTTGTGGAAAACCAGCTCATCCTCTTTGTGCCAAATGCGTTCTCACCGGATGGCGATGATAACAACGA
>RFGV01000282.1 GCA_003696605.1 Chloroflexota bacterium
ACAATAGTAGTTGGGCACTATTTAAGGTCATCGACGACGCTAATACAATGCAGCTACTTGGCAACACAGCAATAGACAATGAATGGACTCCGCCAACTAATGATGCCTTGCCCAGTTCTGCTATTTACAGCAATTACCAATCGGCAATTACAATCAGTGTTGTACGCACTATTACCGACATTGATGGTATCAAAATTATATTTCGGCTTGACGGCGACCCTTTGGTGTTCACTCACAATGCAGTAGTTGGCGGACCTTTTGAAGAGGGTGAGTCTGTAAGTAGTAGTTCCGGCGGTAGCGGAAAAATAATATTTACCGACGGAGCAACGTTAAAATTGGGCAGTGTGGTAGGACAATTTAATAACGGTGACACTATAACTCAAACGTCTGGCACTAACATCGGGGCACAGGCAACACAAACATCCGCATCAACTGGCCTGTCACCAACAAGAACTGTCCAGTTCAAATTTAGTAGTTCTGGTCTAAGCGTGCCACTGAGCAATTGTTCCCTTGTTACAGGTTCTGCCATTGGCGGCGGTACTGTTTCCGGAAACAGTGTAGTAAACTGTATAGCCGACCCGACAATATTTCAGGCCGTAGTCTGGGCCTTCCAATCTGATGGATTGTCCAGTAACTCTGTTACTAATATTGTGGGCACAGTTACCTAGTAAATTGTGACCATAAAAGATAATTTATAGGAAACTTTTGTGTATATTGGTATTGTCGGAGGAATATCATGGCTCAAATTAAATTGACCGGTGTTGGCTATTCCGGTAACACAATAACAGTTGTTGTAGACTCATTACAAATGCTTTACGATGAATACGGCAATAATAATGTAGATCCTTCTACTCTCTTACCAGGTGATGGCGCATATCTTGATGGCAAATTATCTATGTGGATTCGACTAACAGCAGCACCGGAGACTGTATAAAATGCCAAGTAACTATTTGGTACATAGATATCTTGGGTCTGGCACTGAAATAGCCACGCTAAGGGGCGGGCTGTTTTTGACAGACAGAAAAACGCTTACTGGTGGTCCTGTCTCTGAGGGCACTGTAAGTAGCGCTAACGCCGATAGACGACGAAGCTCTTCTGCCGTTAAATCGGTTACAGCAACAGGGTCTAGGTTATACATCAATTCTGGTGGAACAATATATGTATCAAGTGATGAGGGCACGTCTGTAACTGCAGATGTATCGTTTACAGTTAGCCCACAACAAGTTAACTCCACTGATTTTTGTTGGGCAACTGGTTCTGATGGTAATGAATATTTGTGCGTTGCTGGAGAAGGGCCTGGAATAGAGATTTTGTCGTTAGACACAACCACTAGCACATGGCGTAAAGATTCGCAATTTGACGGCATAACGTCCACCCAAAGGCCGGCGTCCTCGGCAATTGCTTCTTGGGCCGGGCTTGTGTTCTTTCCTGCACGTAGTACCGACTTAATAGCCTGGTTTGATCCAGTGACACGTACAAAATTCCATCAATCTGTGTTCCCAGGCACATTTCCTGCTCCGTATAACGGGACTACCTTCTTTATATTAAATAATAGACTATTCTACGCGGCCTACATTAGTACTACGGACGGGGTGCGCATAGCAGAGTTTGTTGTCGGCTCGTGGGTGGATACAGGAGTTACTTTAAACTATATCTACATATCCGAGGTGCGGAATATAGCAGCCTTGAAGGTTAGTGATAATTCTGTTTTGCTGTTTGGCGCTGGTAGACCCTCTGGTGCCGCTGGCTCAGGAAATCCAGGATTGGAGTGTGCTCATCTGCAAATAAGCGCAGGGGCATTAACCGAAACAAGAGTCACAGATACGGTAGTGCCTCCGTTCTTACGCGCCCCAGCCACACCAGGAAATAGTTTTCGCTACTCTGTACAAGCGTTTTCTGACACATTAGCGAATCCTGGTAGCCCAGAACATTATTTGTGGTTTGACCCGGATGCCGATTCCCCGTCATCACTGACCCTTCTTAAGGCAACAGACAGTGCAACAGAGTTGCAAATTATAGGAACCAGTCAAATTACAAATTCTTGGGCACCTCCCGGCGGGCAACCATCGGACCCGTCAACAATTTGGACACCAGGCGAGGTGTCCATCATGATTGTAAACACGCAGCCCCACGCTCAAGGATTGCAAATTACGTATCGCGCTAGCACTGCCGGAGGGCTCCCTGCCGCAAATAAAACAGTTAGGTTTAGGTTCTCCAATATACGCGGGGCTCCTGGCCAGCAATGTACCTTGGTGCCTGGATCGTCTTCGACCGGTACAATTGTTGGCAATGATATTACTAACGTAATTGACGATGGAACCGCACACACCGTGGTGTGGGACTTTTTATCGGATGGTGTGGTTGACGGTAGTTACGCCCACCTAATGGCTGAAATAATTAGGCCATAGTATTACCGCCGCTCTTCCACAATCTGCACCACGCATTCAAAGAAATTTCGTCTGATAGATGATCACAAATATATTTTTCCGATGATACATGCTGATAGGCGTGAACACAATTTGCGCAGTGCTGACCGGATACCTTGCTTGCGCCGTAATCGGCGTCATCTGGGCTCATTTTATAATCGGCGAGGTTTGGCCCCAGCAGCCAATACAACAATGGTAGTCTAGCTTTTTGTTTTTGCGGAACGCTTCTCTTGAATCTTGCTATTGACTTTTTAACCTCTGGTTGCGCTAGAATACCGGCATTGTCGTAGCCATAGCT
>RFGV01000283.1 GCA_003696605.1 Chloroflexota bacterium
CAGGTTGATTTTTATATCAGCGTTCGCTTCTTTTTTGCCTTTCGCCATTAGTGCCATCCTTCTTCTGATAAATCCGCGTGATACGCAACGGCCGTTGTCAGACACGCAATCCGGTATCCTTCGTCGGCGGCCGCGCACATCACAGGCCAGTGGTCTGTGTGCCCGGTTTGGGCAATGCTTGGGTGGTCGTATTTCGGGTCATACGGCCGTGAACCATAACTCTCCTGCCGGACAACATCCGCCGGAGCAAGATATATACACCCCACACTGTCAAGGTCTACAAGTCCATCAGTAACAGGCCCGTCAAAATACGGAGGGAACGGCCGTGTCCGTGCTCCGTCCTCAATGAAGCCAAGCGTGTCGTAAAATTGCGGCGTCCCCTCTATCAACACAAGCGGGGCTGTAACCCCGTCAGGGTTCGCATCGTACAACAATGCGGGTAAATCGGGCGGGGCGGACACTATGTCAGCATCGACCCAAAGGATGTAATCATGTTCGTCCTTCAGGTAATCGAAAATCAATTCTTCTCTGGCAACAGCGTGATACCAGAATCTGCCTGCGTGCGATGGGGCTTTGCCTGGGACGTTGCGATGGATAGCCACGTCCATATCAAATAACTCCCGGTTGTGCTCGTTGCCAATCATTTTACCAACAAGCTCAATGCACCTGGCCAATGTACGGCCGTTCATGCCGTCCTTGTATGCAACTGCAATCAACAATCTCTGCTTACACATGAACAGGCTCCTTGATAGCGGCTTCGACGCTGTTTAGAAACACCCGCCAATATTCGGCGAGCGCATCTGTCGAGAAATTGTTGGCAAACGCAATCCCTTTCTCGCGTTTCTGGATTTTTTCATGCTCGCTGCGTGCCTGTATCTTGAACATGGCATCCGCAATCGCGTACGGATCAGCAAGATACTGCCAATGTCCCAAACCTGTTAATACGCGCTGTATCGGATTCACAGCAATGCCATTGATTGTTATTTCGGGCATGCTGGTGACATTCTGTGTGATGACAGGGCATCCGCACGCCTGAGCTTCCACGATGGGAATACCAAACCCCTCCCCCATCGAAGGCGACAACAAAACATCAGCCGCCTGGTAAATCTGTGCTACATATTCGTGTGGGAAACCCATCTTATACTGCTCGATGGGCGGGAACCGCACGGCCGTTTCCGGCAGCCCCACCAAATCCCGGAGCTGATGAAGATTCATACCAATGGGGGAGTTGTACTCTGCGTGCACATACAGAAGCGAGTCAGGATGCCGCTCATGAAACAAGGCGAACGCCTGAAACACTTCGGGGAAGCTTTTTCGGCTGGGGAATCCCTTATTAGCCGCTACCATGACGGCCAGAAAAGTTTCATCATCAATGCCGATATATTGGCGTATTTTTTGCCTGCGTTCATCAGACACTGGCTTAAAAACGGCAGTGTCTACGGCATGCGGTATATATCCTGCATTGCGAATACCGGCAGCTTTCGCGCTCTCACGGCCGTGACGGGACATAGCCAACGGAAATGCAGCGGTCTTTGCCATCTTTGCGACATCGGGCGGAATCGGGTCGCCATCGACCGGGAACCATGCAATCCACGGCCGTTCTAATTTGTCTGCAAAATCGTCAGGCAGCACCCACAAGTCCTGGATGGTAATTACTATGTCAGCCCGCCAATGATTGGCCGGGATATGAGCATCACCCCCATAATGATGGGACACGCGCGGATACGTGGGAAAACCGCCAATAGTTACTGGGCTGCCACTCAACCCGTACCATGCGTAAATGGCAACCTCATGTCCCAAATCGCGGAGCATTTTCGCAAGTGCGGCCGTTTGCACGCCGTAGCCCGTTGGGGTGTGATGTCCATTACTGCTTATCAGTATTCTCATCCGTATTCCCTTCTTGTTGGACCGCCCGTGTCACAAAATTGCTAAGCTGAGGCTGGTTAACGGCCGTTTTCACTGCGCCTGCGGCCTCGCGGACAACGCGCAGCCGTTTTTCATGGGCTTCCATTTCGTTAACTGCGTCCTGTTGTCCTTTTCCGGGCAAAATAATCATTTCGTCACCTTACGGATAATACGCCTTGCCGTTTCTTCCGCCGCTTTTGCCGCCTCCCTGCGGCTTTCGTCAGCAGCAGGACGAAGATACGGCCGTGGGGGGATAACTACTTTTTGGGCAAATATCAGCTCGCCATCTATTTC
>RFGV01000284.1 GCA_003696605.1 Chloroflexota bacterium
CCATAAACACCTATACATGGACCGGCAATGGGTTTTCGACTGCACATAATTTATTTATCGATGAAAATGGCTATGCTTACATATGTGGTGCCAATATTTACAATGGAGGTGTTTTCATACTCAACCTGAACGCCAGCCCGGTAAATCCACCGGTGGTGGGGGCATATACCCGTGCCTATGTGCATGACCTTTTTGTCAGGGGTGATACGATGTGGACGGCTGAAATCAACAATGGGCAATTTGGTGTGGTCAATGTGTCAAACAAAGCCAATCCGCAATTACTCGCCCTGCAGAACACCCCGGGCAATTTCGCCCATAATGTGTGGTTGTCTGCCAATGGCAAATATCTATTTACCACGGATGAAATATCAGGTGGCGTCATCGCTGCCTATGATGTGTCGGATTTAAACAATATTTCAGAATTGGGCAGATTTCAATCCAATCCAGGCTCGGGGGTGATCCCGCATAATGTATTCTGGCATCAGGATTTTCTGGTGATTTCTTACTATCGCGATGGTGTCGTTATTGCCGATGCCACTTATCCCAACAATATTATCCAGACAGGGGCTTATGATACCTCTCCTTTGTCGGGCAATGGATTTAACGGATGCTGGGGGGTATACCCCTATTTACCCTCGGGAAACATACTGGCATCAGATATTGAATCTGGTCTGTTTGTATTAACGCCTGCTTATGTCCATGCCTGTTTTCTTGAAGGACTCGTCAGCGATTCCACAACAGGCTTGCCCCTCAACGGAGTCACCATAGAGCTGGTGAATCAAAACATCACAACCCAGTCCGGACTCGATGGACGCTATTATACCGGCATTGCAACTGCAGGAAGTTATTCCGTGCGCTTTTCCAAACAGGGATACGTTACCCGTACGGTGCCTGCAGTACCCCTTACCAACGGAAACCTCGTCACTTTGAACGTTGCATTAATACCCTCCTCAACCTTTACCTTAACCGGAACCGTTACAGATACAGCAAACGGGAATGGCATTCAAGGGGTGCAAATTTTTATTACCGATAATATATCCAAGTCATGGACCGCTAC
>RFGV01000285.1 GCA_003696605.1 Chloroflexota bacterium
ATACAGGGGTAAATCTGGTAAATCACAGCCTCCTCTACCGTAACAACAGCTCTGCCAATGGCAACCATTATTTACAGGTTGAGCTTGAAGGGGTCAAGGCTAACCGCGATGGCTTTGGTGCCAAAGTAAGGGTGGTTGCCGGAGGCAGGAGTTTCATTCAGGAAGTGGATGGGGGTGGAGCCAGCCATGCCTCACAGCATATGAGCATTCTGCATTTCGGGTTGGGCAATTATACCATGGCTGATACGGTTGAGGTAATCTGGCCAGGGGGAAATCGACAGTATCTGACTAACGTACCTGCTGATCAGCGTATTTCTATCGTGGAAGATGTAACCGGCCTGTGCGGCAGAAAGGTGAAAAATCCACATGCCGTAATGGTGACCGCACATTCGGCACGGCTGGCCTGGGAGCCGGAGCATTACGCCATCGCCTACCGGATCAGAGGTCGAAAAGTGGGGGCAACCTCGTGGAAATATTTCACCCTGCATGGCGGCAATAAACATTATTTCGATATCAGCAACCTGCAGGAAGGCACCGCCTATGAATGGCAGGTCAGGGCGTTCTGTGATACTTCCGGCACCAACCATACCGGCTGGTCTGTAAAGGACACTTTTGTAACGGGTTGCAATTATCCAGCGATGCTGTTCACATCGAATATCACCCATCAATCAGCCGTGCTCAACTGGAGCCCTGTCTACGGCAACAAAGGATATATCGTCAAGGGCAGGGAAGCAGGCAGCCAGCAATGGCAACGCTATTGGGTGGAACCAAACAGGAACTTCCTCCACATCGATGGACTGCAACCTGGCAAATCCTATGAATGGGCGGTAAAAACACGCTGCGACATGGATGGTGCGTTTAGCTCCCCCTACAGCCCGGTGGCGAATTTTACAACTCCGGCTAACACAAACAAACTTGCAGCCAACCCGCCCAAGACCGGCATTTGCCGCGTGCCCCTGGTATTCCCAAATCCCGCATCAAATGAACTGTTTGTATCGTTGCCCCCAGGGATTGACGATGGCAGGGTTTCCATATTTAATTCCTCAGGAAGCCTGATTTATCAAAAAATCCTTCCTCCCTCAGAAGGAGGGTTATGGCTGGATGTCTCAAATTGGCACGAAGGGATGTATATCTTGCGGCTTACCCATGGAAAACAAACCGGATTCAACAAATTCATCATCGCACGTTAAATGCATTTTCACCTCTCCGGAGTACCGGAATGAATTTCGCATGGCGGGGCAGGGTAAAATCCCGTGCAGTTGTTTATCTTTGGTTACCCTTTGCTAAGAAAGTCCAAACACGTTATCATGGTATGGCATCCAACCGTAACTAAAGGATTGCAAAACACAAAGCAATTCATCCTCATCGCCTGTCTTACGATTACGATGTTGACCGTAAAAGGGCAGGACATCCACTTCTCCCAGTTTTACTTTTCCCCGCTGACCTTAAATCCTGCCTTAACCGGATTGAGTGAAGGTGACTACCGGATAGCAGGAATCTACCGCAACCAATGGGCAAGCGTTACCACACCTTATGTCACCTATTCGGTTTCTTATGACATGCGGCTGTTAAAGGAAAAGCTGGGCAATGACCTGTTTGGAGTAGGAGGAATGATGTTCAATGATAAATCCGGGGATGGCCATCTGACAAACCTGACGCTCATGGCGTCTGCTGCCTACCATAAGCTGTTGGGGGAAAAACATTACCTGGCTCTCGGGGTTCAGGGTGGTTA
>RFGV01000286.1 GCA_003696605.1 Chloroflexota bacterium
ATCTGGGTATTCCTTTAGACCACAATATCAATATACTTGAAAATCGTGTCGAATTGTATGTAACAGATCTATCAGATTTCAGTGATGCCCTTCAGCAAGCGAATATTCAATTGCCTGACAACATCGAAGTAATTGAAGTCGATGGGCTAAGTCGTGAAATCGCTGATATTTATGCTGGATTGGCATTAAGTAGTTGTACAAGCGGCTTCTCAGTGAAAAACGGTAGTGGAACTAAGGGAATAACAACCGCAGGTCACTGCTCAAATAGCTTGTCCTATAACGGAAAAAACTTGCCGTACCAAAGTGGAATCTGGCAATTCCAATACGATGTCCAATGGCACACCGCACCAGATTTCACTGTCAGAAACCTGGCATGGGATGGAACTTGGAATCGTTACATTTACGGTGAAAAGCATCGTAACAACCAGTACGTAGGAGAATACGTTTGTAAATATGGAAAAAGCACCGGAGGCGGATGTGGTAATATCACCAGTACCACCTTCAACGGAACTTACATTCGCGTTCATAGTGATAGTGCTGACCTTGGCGAACCAGGAGATAGTGGCGGCCCATGGTTTTTAGGAAATACGGCTTATGGATTATTCACAGGTGATATTGAACCCGGCAATGATGCGTACTATATGGCGATCAACTACATAGATATCCTTGGGCTCGACGTATTAACAAATTAACACTACATCTCATATACGGTTCCAGCAGGGCTGTAAATACGCTCTGCTGGAATCGCTGGTTGTAAAAGACGAGGAAGTAAGTTTGTTTCTCACTACGTGGAAATTTTGTTGTATATCTGTCAAGAAGTTACTTCTCCACTTAAGTACCAAACAAACAGTACGAGTGGCTATCTCTGCACAGATACAGTTAGTATTTGTTATATTGTCACTAACAATGGCGGCCTGTAGTATTGAGTCACCCACCTCTATATCAGGCAATCCTACGTTTATGCCATTATCTGGCTCTGTTTTTTTTCCAAAGCAAGAATTAGTAAACGGTGAGTGGATCCGTAAGACGGGCGAGGTTACAGGCGAATTAGTAGAAGTCAATGGTTGTCTTCGTTTAAACACCAGCCACGATGATGTTAGTTACTTAATTATATGGCCGCCAAGCTATACGTTAAACGCTAGCGGCGACCTAATTCAAATACGTGATGAAGCTGGTCAAGTCGTAGCTCATGTTGGGGAAGTAGTACATATGAGTGGGGGGGAGACAATGTCACTTGAAGGTATTGCAGGCGTGAATAAACAATTGTTGCAGGAGATACCCCCCGAATGTTCAGGTCCTTACTGGATCTCAGGAGGGATCATCTCAAATGGTAGTGTAAATTAGTTTCTGTAAATTTGGTTTGAGGGTCGGTAGGCCATCGTGTATCCTCAGGTGTCAACAAATACACATCTGAAGGAGTGATACAATGACCTACGACCTTAATAGTACTTTACCAGAAGAATTTCTCGAATCAATCGCCGAGCAAGGACTGGACGTGCTGCCCTCGCTGATCCAGACGCTGATCAACACCGCCATGCGCCTGGAACGACAACGGTATCTCCGGGCCAACCCTTACGAACGGTCCGAGCAGCGTCGAGGCCATGCCAATGGGTATAAGCCCAAAACAGTGGCGACACGGCTGGGTAAAATCACCTTTGATGTGCCCCAGGTGCGCGAAGGCGGCTTTTATCCCAATGCGCTGGAGAAAGGATTGCGCTCTGAGCGAGCCTTGAAGCTGGCCCTGGCTGAGATGTACGTGCAGGGCGTCTCCATACGCAAAGTGGCCGCCATCACCGAAAAGCTGTGCGGCTTTGATGTCTCTTCGACCCAGGTGAGCCAGGCAGCGGCGCTGTTGGACGAACAGTTGCAGGCGTGGCGGGAACGGCCGTTAGGCCGGAGCCAATACCTCTGGTTGGATGCCCACTACGAAAAGGTGCGCCAGGCCGGTCAGGTACGCGATGCCGCTGTCCTCAAGGCTGTGGGATTGACCACAGAAGGTAAACGCACCATTTTGGGTGTTTCGGTGGAGTTGGGTGAGCATGAAGTCCATTGGCGCACCTTTCTGCAAAGCCTGGTCGCCCGTGGTCTCTGTGGTGTGGAACTGATTATCAGCGATGCGCATGCCGGGTTGAAAGAGGCGCGCCGCGCTGTCTTTGGCAGCATCATCACCGGATTCGCACCGCGAACGGTCTGGAACGGCTCCATCGGGAGGTGCGCCGCCGCTCCCGCGTGGCCGTTCTCTTTCCCAACGAAGCCTCCTACTTGCGTCTGGCAACGGCCGTACTTATGGAGATTAGAGTAGGAAACCGGCCGCACTTACCTGTGCCTGGATGCCGATTAACTGTTAGGGTTCCATCTTGACAAAGATCAGGCAGAGATGAAACAACATTACCTGAAAATCATCCTGGTCATCTGGTTGTTGACAGCCTGCCAATCAGCAACCACCTCGGCTGCCGACCAACCGGCGGTTGAAGTAAACAGGATAGTCGTCACAACTGAACCAGACCCCACCCCGGCGGTTTGTACGCCTTTGCCAGAGGGGATGACGCTGCGAGTAGAGGCTCTTTCGGAGACGGAAGCCAGGGTCGGAATTGAGGGGTTACAACCCGGCGAAGAACCAATCCTGCTCTTTACCAGGAAAGTCTTGACACGTGGTGTAAGCCGGATTGAGTCGCAGCCAGTAACCCCGGTCGGATCGGATGGACGCTTTATCCATATCCAACCTGGCCTGTATCGCTTGCCTGAAAGTGAAGAAAACCGTTGGCAGGTGATGGTAATTCATAGTCGGGGCGTGGCCTGTGATGAAGTTGTATTGCCCTGATTTGCCAGGGCCAGCCCCCTGGTCAGTTTGGCAATGCGCTTATCCGACTCATCATAGTTAATCACCCGTTGGTCATTTTCTATTCAATCTGTTTTCATCCGCCTAGAGCAGATCATTGGGCGGATGAAAAATCGCGGAAAACATGTGCGCGGCTACAAGAGCCAAGCAGGGCGGTTGCATGGCAATTGGGTGGCTGCCCAATTCTGGACATAGCCGCAAATAAGCATACTGGGAGTGCCATGCTTTTTTGCCATTTCTAAAATTTCTCCACCGAAAATGTTACAGTGATTAAAATAGAGATGTGGGGCGCCAGAAGGTTACAACCCTTCTTGTATAACATCCCCTGGTTGACGATGATGCCTGATAATTGCATCCATGACACCATGAACAGCCACAGCCAGTTGGCGGGGATCATCATTCGGTTTGGGGGTGATTACAGGCAAGGCGATTAGTTCTACCCGCAATGGCGAATATGCGGTGGCCACACGCCACAATGCCCGAAAAAATGGTTCGTCGTACCAGTGCATAATTGCTACCGGATCGTACAAAAGCACACAAGGCAAAATGGAAATTTGGTGTTGTACAGCTATTTCAAATGCACCAAATCGAAAGGGCAGTAATTGGTCTGGCCGGTTGCTAATACGCCCTTCGGGAAAGAGGACAACAGGAGGATAAAAAACTGTATGGGCCAGCCGTTGTCTGGTTTGCTCGCGTGCAGCCTTGTTTTCTCGATCTACGAATACTGTGCCAATGGCCTGAGCAATCCAGCCGATAAATGGCCAGTGCCGGATTTCTTCTTTGCTGACAAAGCGAACAGGGAGCAGGGCAACGAAAATGATGATGTCTAAAAATGAGACGTGGTTGGGAAAGATGAAACCAGTGTGTTGACGAAATTTTTCTGGCTCTGGACAGATGAATTGGATGCGGAAGACGCGCAAAAAGAGGCGCGCCATAAAGGGGATAGGCCAGGCGCATAGCCGAATGCGCCGTATATGTATAGGTATCCAGGCGGTGAGCAGAATGACGGCCGTGCCAACTGCCAGCACGAATGCCATACTGCCAATGCGCCAGAGTCCACGAATTTTATTCATGTGGAATTTTGTGGGGGAGTAGATTGTCTTGTTTTGCCTGGAGAACGGCCGTTATGACTTCATGCGTTCCATTTGCCAGAGCCACCGGATCATCATCTGGTTTCGGTTGTACAACATCCAACACCACCAACTCCGCTCGCACTGGCCCCGAACGACTTACCAATCGCCAAATAGCCTTCAACACATGCTCCCCACGTCGCCAAATAGCAATTTCCATTGGGTCATACACAATAGCACAGGGCACAAACGGCACTTCACCCTGCACCGCAATTTCAAAAGCCCCATACCGCAACGGCAATAACTCCGTGCCTGGCCCCCGTTTACCTTCTGGAAAAAGTACAACTGGCGGAAATCTGTCCACATGCGCCAGCTTTTCTCGTGCAGCCTTGCGAGATGCCTTATCTTCTCGCTTGACAAACACACACCCGATAGCAGTTGCTGCCAACCCAATTACCGGCCATGTTTTCACTTCTGCCTTGGCCACAAAACGCACCGGTAGCACATACACCAGCACCAGAATATCCAGATAAGACAAATGATTAGGAAAGATGAACCCCTCATGCTGGCGTAATAACTCTTCCTTTTCACACACCACCTGAACATTCAAAATGGCCATCAGAACACGCACAACTCCCCACAAAATCCAGAAGCCAAGCCGATATTTTTTGATTTTTAGGGGAATCCAGGAGGTGAGAACAATCAGCGTCCCCCCCAATCCCACAGTAGCAAATGCCAGACACAAACGATAATAGCCACGTATCCAGTTCATAGCTCATGTCCTTTGTGTGAAACAGCCCAAAACAGCCTTTCTATCAAAAATCTGGGCAACAGACTGTTTGGTTTGCAAGGGCTGTTTCCAATATGAATTAATAGAGATAAATTGGATTGCTGAAAATCCAGCCGCGTTTTTTACCCATATATGGAATATAACACTCAACCCGATACGCGCCTTCTTCAATGGGAATGTATGTCAGGTGGGTATCATTTTCTACCTGTGCGACTACCTGGCCCTGATGAATCAGGCGAATATCAGCTTTTGCCGGCGTGCGAATTTGTAATGTTGCGCCAGCATCCAGCTGAATATTATCTCCCATAACACCTTTGTTGACACCTTGCCCGGTGAAGCGAAAGCCTTTGGTGGGGTGTGGCATGTCGTATCCTACCCAGGCGCGTCCCTTGCCAATTGCGGAAAGGATGAGTGATTTGTCGTGTGCTAGATCACCGTTGAATGGTTCTGGCAGCAGAATGTGGGTGTTGACGGCACGGAAGAGAAACTCGTAAGGGTAGATGACACGTTCGAAAGGTCCCAGTTTCATCCGGATACCATGTGCATCGCTGTTGCCAACGGCCGCAATGCGTTTTCCTTCGGCCAATAGTTTGTCCCATAGGGCTAATGTTTCTTTTTCTGGCCCGTCTATGTACTTTTCTGGTCGGTATGCCATGCGGAGGGTGGTGATAGCCCCCCACAGGTAGTTTTGGAAACGCATGTTGTTTAGGGCATCGGCTAACCGATTTTTGAAACAGGACATGTAGTTCCAGATTTCGAGACCAGTGAATCCGTCAATATCCCAGTCGTGCCAGCCCAGGTTGGGTTCGTTGACAATGGGGAGATCGCGTTCGTGGGGATGGGCCAGGAAGCCGTAGCCACCGGCGTTGTGTGTTTCATCTATGAGGCGTTGGGGATCGGCGGCGTAGCAGGAGAGTTCTCGTTCTGCACCGTAAGCGAGGAAGTGGCTGGCTTGGGGTTGGCGACGGACGTTGTGGATTTCTTCGCCGACAAGGAGGAGGACACGGCCGTTTCCATTTTCGTAATATCCTTCTACCCCATCTACCCAGATGTTGTGGTCGGTGACAATGATGAAATCCAACCCGGCTTCGATAGCAGCTTCAGCTACTTCGGCGTGCCATTTGGAACCATCCGAATAGGGGGTGTGAATGTGTAAATTACCGGCATATTCGTACATGATAACTACAATGACTGCTCTTTTGGTAAATTGTTGTGGACAAACTGCCTGTGATTGATAGTTTGTCCTGGGGCTCCGTCTGCTAAAATTGGACGGACTGATTATAATCAATGCGACGAATAGTACAAGAGAACTATATGATTTGCCATTTTGGAGGATTATGAAGCGTTCATTCCGCCCCTTTTTGATTGGTTGTCTGATGGGTGTTTCTTTGTTATTGGTGGCTTGTGAATTTGCCTGGGGGCGAAATGTAACGCCGACAACGGCCGTTTCTCGGGCCACTTTGCCAGATACCCCTGTTATCCCATCAGCTACCCCTGACCCCCTGTTGTTGCCCACTGGTACAGCCGTGCCCCCACTCCCAACTTACACCGTTTCCCCAGCTTTATCTGCAACCCCCGCCTACAACCCCGCTTTGCCTGACTGGACAGTTCTCGTTTATCTGGATGCCGACAATAATTTGGAACTGGCTGGTTTACGTGACCTGAACGAAATGGAAGCAGCAGGTATATCTGAGCGGGTAAATGTATTGGTGCAAATCGATCGCGCCCAAGGGGAAACGGCCGTTGCCGCAGACTGGACCGAAACCCGCCGTTACCGTATCCTTCCCGACACCAACCCAGACCAAATTGCCAGCGAACTGCTTGTCACCCTGGGTGAAACCAACATGGGTGCACCCGACACACTCGCCGACTTCATCACCTGGGGAATTCAAAACTACCCTGCCAACCGATACGCCCTCATCTTGTGGGATCATGGCGCTGGCTGGAATGGTATCGCCTTTGACAACGAGACCACTTTCCCCGACAACACGGACCATATGACCCTGCCCGAATTACGCACAGCCCTCGCGCAAGCCACTGCCGCTACCGGTCTCGCCCGTTTTGATGTAATTGGTTTTGATGCCTGCCTGATGGGACAACTGGAGCTGTTTCAGACCATCCAGCCATTTGCCCGCTACGCAGTGGGCTCAGAAGAGCTAACACCAGGACAAGGTTGGGATTATACGACCCTGTTGGCGCATTTGTATGCCAATCCTGCCCAGGATGGCGCACAACTGGCTCGTCAGATGGTGGCTGATTTTTTGGACTATTACACACGCGTTGAGCCGGATGATTTTGTGACAATGGCGGCGGTGGATTTGACACAAATTCCAGCAGTAACCTATGCGGTAGAACAGTTGGCGCTGATATTAACGGCCGATCCTGCCTTTGTGGCCAGCGCTGTGGGAGATGCACGAAGTGGGGCGGAGGCATTTGCGCGGGTTTATGCAGATGCGTTCGACCGATATGCGGCGGTAGACTTGTATCATTTTGCCTCTTTATTGGCACAACGAGCCCCAAATGAGGCCGTACGCCAGCAGGCACAAGCAGTGATGACGGCAGTGGAATCGGCCGTTTTGGTTTTTGCACATGGTACAGGGTTTCGTTACAGTCAGGGATTGGCGATTTACTTCCCCCGAAACGGCCGTTTCTACAACCCCGCTTATACCCAGATGACCCCTATGCCCCACTGGAACACTTTTCTTCAGCAATATCACCAAACCGGACTGGCCACCCTCGCTCCGCCAGAAATGCACATAACCAACGTTCTCAGCGATGTGGTGGGCATTCAGCAACCCGCCTATCTGGATATTGAGATCGTGGGGCGAGATATTGAGAACGTTGTCTTGCTAGGCGGCCGTTATGAGGCAGATGGACGGCGAAAACTGGTTGAATATGACAATCTGATTCCTGATGCCACTCATCTGCCCGACGGAAACCAGATTTTTGAATGGCGAGATGGCGTCCATGACGATTTCTTTGTCTGGTACACAGATGTTACCTACCTGTATGATGCGTTTGGCAACGGGGATTTTGTCATCATGTGGCCTACCGATTACGGCCGTTCTCTCTTCACCGTTCAGGGAGAATACCACCGCGCCGGTACCACATCCGGCATAAAAGCCAACCTCGTTTTCGATCATCACACGCGCCAATTAGTGCGCATTTGGGGCACACAACCCACCCAAAACGACGCCGCCGCCGAAATCATCCCCCAACCCGGCGACACATTCCAAATCGACAACTTCTATCTCGATGCCAACAATCAGATCATCCGCGAACCAGGCATAACCGTTCAGTTCGATGACACACCAGCCCTTTACTTTGAGTGGCGCCCCTTGCCAGACGGCAACTACTTCCTGGGCTTCAGGGCTGAAAACGTAGCCGGAGAAACGGCCGAAGCATTTCATGACTTCACCATCAACAACACCAACATCCAGCCAGACTATGCCACCTACCTGGACCCATACCTCGGCTTTCAATTTCTTTACCCCAAAAACTGGTACCGACCTGTTTACACCAATACCCTGCTCTACACCACAGACATCAGCAACACCACCCAACTTCAGATCACCCTCTATCCCGACCTGCCCCCCGACGTCGATCAAACCACCCTCAAAAAACAAACCCTCAACATTTTTGGGCCAGTAGACATTCTTTTTGAAGACGAAATAGTTATCGCTGGCCGACGCGGGTTACGCACTGCCTACGGTTACGACAAGCCCGGTGCAGGCGCACGTACAGGCATCTTCCTTACTTTTGTCCACAACAACATCGGCTACGTAATAGATATAGATGGCCCGGCCCATCACGAAGCCCAAACCATTGCTGCCATCACCAAATTGATAGAAAGCTGGCAATTTGTCCCAGCCGGCTTTGGCTTGCAGCCTGGCCAATGGTCTCGCTTAAATCTCGATACCTTTTCCATTGCCCAGCCCACCGATTTTGTCTATCAGCCAGTCAAAGCGTGGCAGCGATTTGTCGCCGACCAGCATACCTTTGTGGCCTTACGCACTGAACCAGCAACCCGCTCAGTCACAGAGGTGTTGGCTGCCTTGTTGCGCGACGCGGCAGAAGGCGTGACCAATTTCCAGATGGATGCAACCTACCATTTCCCATTGGCGGCCAGTGTGTGGCAACGGGCAGACTTTAGCTATCAGGCGCAAGATGGCACAGAAATTTGGGGATTTATTATGGTGAAAGTGGAAGCGGGTCAGGAAGTTGTTGCCTGGGCTGAAGCACCAGCAACAGTCTATAATCAATTAGCCAATGACGTGTTTTTGGTGATGTTGGCAGATTTGCAATTACGGCCGTAACATCATTGACGGCCGTTTTTCCCCATGCTAAACTTCCATCCGACCTAAACAATCATTCCAACCAAAACAAAAACAGTATTTACCATGCCTGCAATCAATGTATTTGCCTTCAACGCCTTTTCTGTGTGGTTACGCACCTTACGCGCAAACCCTGCCATCAAGCCCAAATACTGGCCCAAACTCACCAACTTCCTCACCACCAGCCTTCTAACAGAACCTTTCCGCGCTTACGAAAAAGCCCGCTACGGCGCCATCATCCACAATGTCCAAATCGACCCTGAACCATTATTTATCATGGGGATGGCACGTAGCGGCACAACCCATCTCCACAACCTGCTGGCACAAGACCCCAACTACGGCTACGTCACCACCTTGCAAGGAGTTGCTCCCGGATTCGTCATCAGCAGCGGCCCCTGGTTGCGTCGTCTGATCCAGCGTTTCCTGCCCAAAACGCGCCCAATGGACAACGTGGCCATTTCTTTGGATGCGCCACAGGAAGAAGAAGTGGCAATCGCCAACAGTTGTCCTCATTCCTTTATTTACCATTTGGCCTTCCCCCAGCAAGCAGTCACCTATTTTGAACGGTATCATCTCTGGCAAGGTGTAGATGAGAACATCAGGGCTGAATGGCGAGCGACTTACCTGCATGTGCTTCGCGTAGCCACGTACCTGTCTGGAGGCAAACCACTGGTGCTAAAAAGTCCAGCCAATAGCGGCCGTGTGCCTCAATTACTGGAGATGTTTCCAAATGCCCGTTTTATTCACATCTACCGCGATCCATTACGTACATACCTTTCTCATCGTAATATGATTACCAAAATCTTGCCGCCACACCAGCTACAAGATATGACGATGGATGAAATGGAGGGATTAATTCTGCAATTTATGCAGCGTGCGGCAGAAAAATGGTTACAGGATCGTCAGCTAATTCCTGGTGACCGCATTGTAGATGTTCGATATGAAGATTTGACAGCTAACCCTCTGACAGAACTACAACGAATTTACGATACATTAGGCTTGCCTGTGCAACAGGTTTTGCCCCGCTGGCAGGCGTATTTACAAACACTGAAAGGTTACAAACGGAATGCATTTGTGCCTCATCCCTCCGATGTGGCCAAAGTACGTCAACATTTGGGCTTCTTGTATGAAAAGTGGGCGTATCCGCTACCAGATGTTGTTGGGGAATAATAGAAACAGCTTAAGCCTTCTGAGGAGCAAGAGATGCAAAAGGATGTTTATGGGGCTGAGCCCGATGTCGTTGAGGCAGCACCATTGCCGCCGTTGGCCAAAGGACAGTTTTTGTTAGGTCATGCGTTGCCGCTTTATCGGCGACCTTTGCAACATATGCGGCAGCTTTATGAGATATATGGGCCAATTTATCGAGTACGGGTACCGGGTCGGGAGTTCACTGTTTTGGGTGGCATTGAGGCAAACAAGATGCTGGCTAATACGGGAGATGAATTTTTTGTGAGTGGGGAGTTGTTTGCCGATTTTGCCCAAGAGATGCAGACAGACAAGTTTCTCATTGCCATGGATGGAGCAGAGCATCGGGTTTTTCGGAAACAGTTGCGTCCGGCTCATTCGAAATATGTACTGGCTTCACGTTTGCAAGATGTGGTGGCTATTACGGAAAGGCATGTAGGTGGCTGGCCAGTGGGGGGGCGTATTACGGTGATGGATGCCATGCAGCGTATTATTACGGAGCAAATTGGTACTGTGCTGATTGGTTATCCACCGGGGGATTATTTTGAGGATGTGCGTATTTTTATGAATACGATTTTGCGTTCGCTGGTGACGAAGACGTGGCCGCGCTGGATGATTTACCGGCCAGCTTACCGGCGGGCTAAGGCGCGACTGTTTCGGCTGGCACAAGATTTGGTGGCGAGGTATAAGGCGATGCCGGAGTCAGAACGGCCGTCTCGAGCTTTGGTTACTGAGTTGTTGCCTTATCTGGATGAAACAGGTCCGCAACGATTGACCGAAGAAAATATTATCTCCAGTGTGGTTGGTACTTATCTGGCTGGGCTGGATACTGTGGCCGGTTCGCTTAGCTTTATGTTGTATGCATTTCTCAAGCATGGTGTGTGGGAACGATTGGTGGCCGAAGCAGAATCCTTGTTGGCCGAAGAGCCGCTGACAATGGACAAGTTACGTGGGGCCAAGGTGCTTCATGCGGCCGTTATGGAAGCGATGCGCATGTATCCGGTAGCGGCTTTTACCCCCCGTGTGGCTGCCAGGTCGTTTGTTTTTCAGGGGTACCGGGTCGAAAAGGGAACCCATGTGTTAATTGCAAATGGCTTGACTCATTATTTGCCTGAGTTTTTCCCAAACCCAGATCGGTTTGAGATTGAACGGCATTTGGAACCGCGCAAAGAATACACGCAGGCAGCGGCATTTGCGCCGTTTTCGTTGGGGCCACATACGTGTTTGGGCGCGGGTTTGGGGGAGGTGCAAATGATGGTGACGCTGGCCACGATTTTGACCAGAGTGGAATTGGCTTTGGATCCGCCTGATTATGTGGTGGGGCAGGCGCTGACGCCTACGCCAAGTCCAGGTTTTGGCTTCAAGTTGCGGGTGGTTCGGTTTCGGTAGGCAGGTTGTGGCTACGGCCGTATCTCTGTGGCCACAAATGCAAGCAGCCGTTCGGCGAATGCTTCCGGGTCTTTGGTGACAATGTCAAGATGATTGGCGCCCGGTATCATGTACAATGCCTTTGGTTGGCCAGCCGCAGCAAATAATTGCTCTGCGTGAGCAGGCGCTACAAGGCCATCCTGGTCGCCTTGGATAATCAGCACTGGTCGTGGTGACAGTTGAGCAATATCTGCCACAGGACGCACATCTCTTAAGGGTACGCCGGTAATGCGCTCGGCTGCCCAGAGAACAATGGGCGCGTAGTAATCAGGCACCCCGCCCATACTGCGCGCAATAACAGGGAGATTGTCCGCAAAACTGGTGTAAGTGCTTTCGGCAACCACCAGTTTTGCTTCTGGCAGGCGGGCAGCGGCACGGATGACGGCTGCACCTCCCATTGATTTGCCAATCAGGCCTATTTGGTTGGGGTTGACGTCGGGGCGTTGTTGTACATAGTGGAAGGCGGCGATTACATCGGCCGTTTCCAGGTATCCCCATGTTGTGACATTACCTTCGCTTTCGCCATGATTGCGCAGGTCAAAGACCAATACGCCATAGCCAGCCTGATGTAGCATGGTTGCCTGGTCTATCATTGCGGTTCGGTTGGCGCTATATCCATGCACCAATATAAAAGTCGCCCCGTCACTTTCGGGAGAAGGGGGGATGAACCAGCCGTGTAAGGTGAGGCCATCTTCTGTGGTGAAGTTGACTGACTCCCAATTCGTGATGGCGGTATTGGCCAGTGTGGTTG
>RFGV01000287.1 GCA_003696605.1 Chloroflexota bacterium
CTATTACTTGGGCCTGGGCAGTGGCGATTTGTATTTGCTGAGCTGTTGCCGTTAATTGTTCTATTTGGGCGGTTGCTGCCGCATTTTGGGCGGCAATTTGCTGGGCACTGATTGTTTCCTGAGCAGATAAATATTCGATAGTACTTTGAATGGCGATAGCCTGGCTGGTAGCCTGGGCAATGGCTGCATCGGCCTGAGTACGGATGGCACGGATGCCAAGTAGGAGGCCGGCAACGACCAGAATAAACATCACAGCCAGGGTAATGGCTAAATAGCGGGCTCGTTTGGCAGAACGTTCTTGCTCTTCGGCCAGTTTTTTGGCTTGTTCTAATTCTCTTTGCCGTGCTTCTTCTTCGGCCCGTTTTTCTGCATCTTCTGCCTCCTTGCTGGTGTGTACGTATTCTGTTTCCAGTTCGTTCAGGTCATTGAACTGGAGTGCTTCTTGTAGCAGGCGACCCCGGAGTAGTGCTGCCGGATCGCGCCCCAGGGTTTCCCATTGTTGGGCTTGTTCGCTCAAGCGTTGGCGCTTGCGTAGTCGATCGCGGGCTTCGTCAATCCACTCTACCAGGCGGGGCCAGTTGCGTACAAGGGCTTCGTGTGTGACTTCGAGTTGGTCGTCATCAGGTGTAGTGCCTTTGGTGAGGTGTACCAGTCGTTTGTCTATTAGTTTTTGTAATACTCGATCGATTCGCCCAGGGTCTTCGCCTTGTTGTTGGTAGAGTGATTTGCGCCGAATGCGATTTCGGGTGACTTCCAGCTTTTCGCTGGGGCGAACGAGCTGGAGGAGGATGCGTTTGAATGTTTGCTGGTCTTCAGGGATGAGGCTTTCGTAGAGGTCATCTGCGGTTTTGGCGAGGGCTTGGGTGACTCCGCCAAGTTTGTGGTAGGCGTCCCATGTGATACGGTTTCGTTCTCGTTTGTCCCACAAGCTGCGGAGGGTGAACTGGAGCAGGGGGAGGGCGGCTGGTTCGCCAATGATGTCGTTGATGATTTCGTTGACAAGCCCTCGTTCGAATTTGAGTCCAACGGCTTTGGCGGGTTCTTCGATGGCTTCGCGGAGTTCGGCGGCGTTCATGGCGGTCAGGCGGATGGTTCCTTCTTCGAATTGGGTGTGGAAGAGGGGGTGGCGAATGAGATAGGGTTCGTAGTCGGTGCGCATGGTGAGGATGAGGCGGTGGGGGTGTTTTTCGGAGTGGATGAATTGGAGGAGGTTGTCGAGGAATGCTTCGCGTTCTCTTGGGTTGCGGCAAAGGGTGAAGGTTTCTTCGAATTGGTCAATGGTGAGAACGGCCGTTTTGCCCACACGCTCATCTACCAAACGTTGTAACGTGTACGGATCTTCATAAAATTTGGACAAGATATAGTGTTGCCATTCTTCCAAAGAGGTTGCCGGTGGCACCAGTAATTGAGCTAATTGAACAAGTGGTGTAGAACCAGGAACAATCTCCGGAAAGTAATGCCAATCTTCACTGCCAGGTAATGCGCCTTTTTGGAGTACAGGCAACAATCCTGCCAATACCACAGATGATTTGCCGCTGCCTGATGCACCGACGACTGCCAATAAGCGATGTTCAGACAATTTTTGGACAAGTTGCTTGATTAAATCGGAACGGCCAAAGAAGAAGGGCGCATTCTCTTGCCGAAAAGCATCCAGTCCAACATAAGGACACTTTTCATCTGGAATTTCTGGCTGAAGGTTCGGGTCAAATTCAGCCAACAAGGTATCTGTCAGAATCTTGCCGGCAGCAAACAAACGGTTCTCCCAGTAGTCAATAAAGTTCTGGGCAGTATATCGATCCTGGTCGTCGTCCAGATATACACCACTGGCTTGAGCGCGATAGATAAAATGTTCAACATCGCGGAGAAATTCGGCCGTTTCACCTTCCTGGCGTTTCCGTTTCAGCAATTCATTGTGTGCATAGCGCAATGAAGTCAACGACAAAAACGGCTCAACATTTTCTGAAGAGGAGCGATCAAACTTACTCATCCTAAACTCCGCAGCAACAAATCCAGCGATTCACCCACTTTTTGCAAATTCAGACAAAGCGCCAACAATTCCGTATCCACCCGACGAAAACGATGATTGACACGAGTTCGATACTGCCGAAAATACCGCCGCACAACCACAGGGCCTTTCTCATCCGTTTTATTCAGCGCATCCGATAACCCATCACAACTTTCTTTAATTTGAGATGCCCATTCTTCCTGTTTATTACACAAAGCCAGCGTCATTGGATAAATATCTTCCCACGCAAACCGCAAGTCATCAACACTTTCTCCCAACACACCCTCTACCCGGCGCAATTCATCATCAATGCTTTGCCAGCGATCATGCTCATGTACCAGGCTGTTAAGCCGGCTCTCCAGCCCAGACAATGCCCCCATGCCTTCCTCGATTTGGGCGACCAGTTTCAGCTCAATACCGGCGCTTGTCAGACTTTCACAAATGGTGTGGATAGCTTTTTCGAGAGTCGCCAATTTCAAGACACGGGCAATAGCCACCAACTGCGCATTAATTCGTGTTGGTTGCCGGTTGAGAATGCGCGTTAGCTGAAAAAGCCCTTGTTTCAAGCCATCATATTCCAGATTATTAACTGCCTGGTGAATAGTATCGCGCACCTTTTCTAGCTGAGAAACCCATTGATTTTCACTTTTCTCCAGGGACATTTGCCGGGTTTCGCGAATAATGTCATTGATTTGGCTTTGTAATTCCGCTTCGTGAAGTTCTATGGAATCCCATGCTGATTCGTCGGTAGCTAACCGGTTGGCTTCATTAGTAAGCATCAGGTAAATCGTTTCCAGTTTTTGGAAGAAATCATGGAGCAGTTTGTACTCGTTCATGAGGCTTATCTGGCGAGAGGTGGTTTCGAAATCGGCACGAAAGGTGGCCACGGCCGAATTTACAGTCGGTTCTCGCATAAGCCGAATCAACGCAGTAAAACTCTTGCCAGCAATAATTGAACTGGTCTGATCTGCTTTTGGGGAAAGCAAAATGGCAGAATCATCGGGGCCAACAGAAGGCGGGTCATCCGGTCCACGCCGAATGGCCTGCCAGTCATAGTTGGGGCGTTCATCGTAGAGAGCCTGCAATAACACATTCAGCCGATGACGCCGTTGAAAATAGTTAACAAGTTCGCGTGCCTTTCTGGCCAGTGTTTCGCCGGGAATATTTTCGTATTTAATGTCCAGATTGAAGCAAAGAGTTTCTAACTCTTCGAGGGTAAACAGCGATTCAATTGCTTTACCGAGCCTGGGTAAACTAACTTCGCTGCTTTCTGGAAGATTCTCATTTGGCTCTGGATAAAAACTGGCAACCTGAGATTCGTTCATGTTCACCTTATGTGAACATTATAAGAAGTTGCCACTAAAAAGTAAACAAAAAAGTAAGGGAAAAGGGAAAGAGAGGTACAATTTGACTATTCTACAAAAACTTCCACCCGCTCTCCCCTTTCTTCATCTGTTACTTCAATGATTTTGCCTTGTTGGCCGGTACGAATGGCTTCGATAATTTTTTGGTATTCGACCTGATTCAAGTCGGGTACGAAGCGGGCACCCATTTTTATGCCTACGTTGACTAATCCCATTGGGATATTGACGTTCACTTTGCTTCGGCCAGTTTTGTTATCGGTGATTCGTACACGGAACCAGCGGGGTTGTGAGGAGCCTTTGAGTGGTTCTGGTTGGTTTTGCGTTTCTTTTTCCAGAGCACGGAGCAGTTCAGCGCCTTCACTGGCTGTGATTTTTCCTTCTTCTATCATTTTTAGAATTTGCATGCGTTCTTCTTTGGTTGCCATGATTTATTCTCCTTGTCTGGTGTATCATTTGGTGAGTGCCAGGCGCATGTGTGTGAGGGTACGGCGAGGGTAGAAGTTGGCTTCCTGGAGTAGTTGGTTCGTGATTTGGTCGTGTTCGGGGTGTTCGATGCGGATGTTGCGTGGGGAGAGTTGGCGCAGGCGGCGAATGGCTTTGGCGAGTAACGGCCGTTCTACCACGCCCTGCCAGTCTGGATGTACCCGAATTCTCAATTCGTGGGCGCGTCCCCACTCTGCTTGAATGTGGGCCAATCCTGTTAACCGGCCATGTTCATCTGTTGTTACCCATGTTTCTGTTTGTCGGCTGTTCAAAAAGTTGAGAAACCGCTGCCAGATTCCTTGCCGATACATTTCTGGTAACTTCGGTTCTGGCCAATCGAGGTCAGCAGAAAGCGCGAGGCGGTCAAGCTGGAAGGCAGCCCGCCACTCAGACGGCCGTAATTCGCGCACATCAACAAGTTTATCAATCGGATTGGCGACAGCGCGTAACCTGCTCACAGAGGCAAGCCAGGTAGTCATGTGCCCCAGCGTTTCGAAATGGAGTGATTCATACAGGCGAACGGCAGGCAAATTTTCCTTGACAACCTGGAGCAGGATTTCGTGGCCTTGTTGGGCATGTACATGATTGATAACAGCATGCATCAGGGCGCGGGCAATACCCTGTCGGCGAAAGTCGGGATGAACAGCCACATTGACTACCAGGTACCGGCCAAAAAGGCGTGTGGTGAGGATAGTAGCATTGCCAATAATACGGCCGTTTTCCTCCCACACATACCCCATTCCCAGGTGAGTCGCCAATGGATTCAAGCGCCAAAGCAACGGCGAAGGAATCCCCCCCTCACCACCAAGAATACGTCGCCCCTCATCATCTACAACCTCCCCAAATGCCAGCCTGAGCAACTCCAAAACTTGCGGCGCATCTTGTCGCAATCGAATCGGCCGCACCCCGCCATGCCCATGTACCTTTGCCTGAGATGGAACTGTAATAACCATCTTCCTTAACTCCACCAGTATATTTGACTGTCTGGCAGTTCACCCCCGCAAATGATTTTTTGAGAATGAACAGCCAAACCTCTAATACTCCGACAAACTTCCCCGCCGTCGGGCATGGTCTTCTGCACGACGGTACAGCCAAAACCCCACCAACGGCATCAACAAACCAAACAAGGTTACAATGACCAATTCTACCTCAATTGGAGCCAGTTCGGGGAATCCTGGCGGATAACCCATCAGCGTCGAACGAAAAGCATCTACACCATACGAAAGCGGAATTAGCCGCGAGAAAAAGCGCAAGCTTTCAGGCAAGGCACTAAAAGGGAAAAACGGCGCGCAAAGCACCATAAAGGCAAACTGAAGAAGATTAACGGCCGTTTGTGCCGCCTCCTTAATCCGCAAAGTTAACGCCGCAAACGCAAACCCCGTCCCAAACGTCCCAGACAGCGCCATAACCAACACAAACAACCCCAACCCCCCATTTTCAAACGGCAATGTACCCAACAACGCCGTCATCAACACAGCAGCACACACCGAAAGCAAACCCGTCCAAAACAACGTAATCGCCACCCGAGAAGCCAAAGCCGCAAACTTTGATACCGGACTCAAATAAAGCTGCTCCAGCGTCCCCTGCTTTTGCTCACGCCGCACATTAAAGCCAATTGTCCACAACGTATCCGACAAATAAATAAACAACACAAACCCATACACCACCAGCCCGGTCGTGGCCGAATCAGTAGAAGAAGCCAGCCCACGTGGGGCAAACATCAACCCCGCAAACGTCAGCACCACCACAATGACAAAAACCTGAGCAAAACTGGCAACAAACTCCACCGGATACCGCAGCATGATAATAAACTCTTTCTGCACCATTGCCAGAAAAGCACTCAAATTATTCTCAATCCCTGCCAGCCTCACTTTGACTGAACGATTACTTCTTGTCGGAAATGCCATCTCAATCTCCACCTTGCCTAAAACGTGCCAATACCCTCATTTCGGCGCAAACCAGCTTCCACACGCCGAAAAACCTGAATACTGAATAACGGCGCAAATATCAGAAAAGCCCACAAAACTGCCCAATCCAGATACCAGTTTTCCAGAAAATACCCAATACCCAGTAACGCAGAACGCACCCCGTTTACCATCCACGTAGGCGGGAACAACTGGGCAATAAATCGCAGCCAGGGCGGGAAAAGGGTGACCGGAAAGAAAATACCCATCAGTAAACTTACCACCCACTGCATCAGGTTTATTAGCGCGTTGGCCTCTTTCACCTTTAGCACCAATGCGCCAAAAAGAAATGTGAGGCCATAAAGAGGAATCAGGCCGACAAACAGGAAAAGCAAGGCCAGCAGCAAGTTGCCAGTAAGTGGATTGAAACGAAAGATAAGCGCACCCAAAAAGTAGGCGATGAGAGCAGAGCCAACCCCACGTACAGCACTATAAAGAGCAACACCAGCTGCCAATGTCAGACTGGAAGTGGGCGTCAGGTACACGGCTTCCAGCGTGCCGGTTTCTTGCTCAAAACGTACCCAGTAAGCAATGTGCCAGAAGGCGTTGGCCACAATGGTGAAGGTGCTGGCGCCAATGAGTAAATAGGCAAAGTAGTTGGCTGTGCCGGTGTTGGCCTGAAAATTGGCGGCGGCGTTGTCGCCAGCTGTGGCCTGGCCTAGTAACATGGGCATGGCCGCAAAGATAATAGGAATGATGACTTCCATGGCCATTTGCCCGGGATAACGGCTAATGTTGATGAGCCGAAGTTTGGTTTCGGCCAGGGCTGCCGAGATTATCAGTGACAGGGATGGTTGGTGTGGGGATTTGCTTCTCATGTGTGTTTTCCTTGTTACTCGCGGGTGTCTTCGGCTAGTGTGCGCCCGGTGTGGGCGATGAATACGTCTTCCAGGGTGACTTCCTGGGGGGTGATGTTGCGCAGGATGGCGCCGTGGGTGGTGAGGGTGTGGATGAGTTGGGGGAGCAGGTGTTGCTGGTTGGGGGTGACGATGGTGAGCAGGTTGTGGCCATTAACGGCCGTTACTGCCAACTGACTCACACCAGATAGCTCTCGTACCGCCTCACTCGCCTGCTGAGGAATTACCCCCTCCAGGCGAATCACCGTCTCCTGCCCCAGCGACTCTTTCAGCTCTGCCACCGTACCAGATGCAATTACCCGTCCCTTGTCAATAATTGCCACTCGATCACACAGCGTTTCCGCCTCGGCCATAATATGGGTAGTATAGATAACCGTCTTGCCTTCCTGGTTCAACTCACGCACCATTGCCCGCAGCTCTCGTGCTGACGGAACGTCCAGTGTATTAGTCGGTTCATCCAGAATGAGTAACGGGGCATCATTAATGAGCGCCTTGCCAAAAGCCAACTTCATTTTCTGGCCAGAAGAATAAGTTTCCACAGTGCGGTCGGCAATCTCGCCCAGATTGAGCCGCTCAATAATTTCGTTGGCACGTCGCTTCCGTTCGGCCGGTGGCAGATGGTATAACGCACCAAAAAACACAAGATTTTCCCGACCAGTCAGTTTCCAGTAGAGCCCGCGTTCCCCCATTAGCATGCACCCAACTGTAGCCCGGATGGCGTCGTCTTCTTTGGTGAGTTCATACCCGTTTATCCAGGCGCGCCCACTGGTGGGTAGCAGAAGAGTTGTCAGGCATTTGATGAGCGTTGTTTTGCCGGCGCCATTGGGGCCAAGCAGGCCAAAGATTTCGCCTTCCCGGATTTCCAGTGAGACGTTTTTCAGGGCGTGAACTTCGCGGCGACTGCTTTTGAAGAGTCCTTGCCGTTGTTTTGAGTGGTAGATTTTGCTCAGATTTTGAACAATGACCGGCTGCATGTATGTTCCTCCGTTTGTGGTTATTCTAGTGCGTCCAAAAGCATAGCCGCTTCTTCTGGGGTAATGATGCCCTGTTCAACCATGCGCAGGATTTTGAGTTGTTCTTCGGAAGAGGATTTCGGACTGGCGGGCTTTGGTGGTGGAGGTGGTGGAGGGGGCTGGCGGCGAGTAGTTCGGCGCATAGCCCGCTCTCGGGCACGCGCGGCGGCTTTTTCAGCACGGCGGGCGGCTTCTTCTGCTTTGCGGGTGATTTTTTCGGCAAATTCGGGTCCGAATTTGGTTTCGAGTTCGGTAGTGATGCGGGCGAGGTGTTGGTTGATCTGGTTGGTGATTCGGTCGCTAATGTCATCAAAGTCGAAACTAAAGCTGATGGCGTCTGTTGCTTCGTCAGTCCATTCTTCTTTGAGTAGTTGAAGTTGACGCAGGTAGATGCGGCGGTTTGACTGGAGACTGAGGAATGTTTGTCCGTCGCCCAGGTGTCCTATGAGTTGGTTGGGTTGTTCGTCCATTTTGTCGAAGGGGAGGTTGTGAATGATTTTGGGGGCAACGGCCGTTACCGTCAATGGCTCTGTAACAGGCCAGCGCACCACGATATCCCCCTCAGCCCGCAAACGGTGCTCACCCGCACACAACCCACCTTGCAAACGAATATCCCCACCGATTTGGGTGGCGCGTATCAGACCACCCACATTACGCAAGCTCAAGTCCCGTTTGCCTTCTTTTATATTGATGTTCCCACCTACTGTACGTAACGATACATCTCCCATCGCGGCTGCGATCTCCACATTACCATTGACATAATGTACAGACAAATCACCATAAACAGTAGCCACATTCAAATCGGCCGTATGACGGGCGGCAATATCACCATGTACAGCTTCAATATTGAGTGTCCCATCTACGTTTTTGGCTACCAGGTCGCCGTGTACTACGGCAATTTTGGCTTCGTTGAGACCATTCAGCACCAGATCGGCCGATGCTTCCTCAATGTGAACGTGACCACTGACGTGCTTGATAACGATGTCACCATTTGCTTCTACCACATGGAGATTGGCTTGGGCAGGCACCAACAGGCGCAAACGGTCATTGCTGGTGAGAACCAGAGCACTCGTTTCCGGTTCTGGTGTGGCGGTGTATTCACTTCCCTGGACAACAACAACTGGATCATCCCAGCTTCGTATAATCAGGTCGCCATGACATGCCTGGATGGTAATTTGTGGGGTTTTACCTAAGGAAAACTGTTCTTGTGACATAGAAATTATCCCTTTTTGACTATTCCACGAAGATACCGTGTTAAAAGTCAAGCGGTAACTTGTACATTTACAAGATAATTCGGGTCAAATGGCTTACCCGTCTTCAGGACACCATAAGCCAAATGCAACAGCTTGCGCATGGCCGCCCCCACAATCGTCATC
>RFGV01000288.1 GCA_003696605.1 Chloroflexota bacterium
ACGCACCAAAAAGATCGGTGCGTGCCGGGAAGAGAGAAACAATTGTGCCACCACCAAGAATCCCAATGAGGGTGACAAGATCGCTAAACTGGACATCACCTTTACGGTACCGGTTAATGTAATACACATACCAGCCAATAATGGCGCCAAATGCACCAGCCCCTAATAGTTGAATAAGGGTGGCACTTGCCTCGTTTTCCATATTTACTGCCTCCTGTGTTTGGTGCGTTGCTGGCGAATTTGGCTCTGCCAGCTTAAATGGATAAGAAAAGCAAGCAGGGAAGAAAAGAGGAAAATGGAAAGTGTGTTGATACCGGTAAACAGGAAAATCTGTAAGGAAAGTATCAGGGTGGCCAGAAAAAGGTAAGCGACGTGGCGAAACGGCCGTTCCTGCCACACACCGCGACTCACCAGTGCAAGCAACCAGCCCCACACCAGTCCAATTCCCACACCACCCCAAACGGTAATCAACGACACACTTCCTTCCCTACCTTATGACAAGTAATTACAGGATAACACAGAGATTCACCTGTGGCAATAGAGTTGACGAACTTTTATTCGTGCGGAAAATAGAGGCAGGAGAACAAAACCATGTACATTGGACGAGTAACAGGCACAGTAGTTGCCACCATCAAGCACGAAGCATTTCACGGACGCAAATTACTTATTGTCGATCGTCTGGATACAAACGGTAATCCAACCGGCGAATATGACATCTGTGTCGATGTGGTTCAAGCTGGCGTAGGCGATCGTGTTTTAGTTATTGATGAAGGGAACGGTGCCCGCCAGATTTTGCGGCGCAAAGTAGCCCCTGTCCGGGCAGTCATTGTGGGTGTGGTAGATGATGTAGAGTTGGCAGCTTAATAGCCGCTAATGCCAATCGTTTCCTGAATAATGGCATTGGCCAAAAGCACGGCCGTTTCTACATCCGGTGCTCGCACAATTACCCCTTCTTGTTCCGCGCCATAAAAACAAATCACCTCATCCGCCACCCAACACATACCCCCATCTGGCCGCCGTTCACCCTCTACGCCAAACAGCCCCGCTGGATAGTCTGGATAAACAGCCGCAAACTCCTGAAAGTCACGAGGTGTATCAAAAACAATACGCAAAACCATCGCCAGTGATTCTGTCTCTGGTTGCCAATAAACCGCATATTTATCCCCACCCCATCCAGTAGCCGCTCTATCTGTATCTCCTTCCGTCAATTGCTGGCTTAAATACTCACGCAAGAAAAATTCACCCAAAATATCCTCTTCCAACAACTCCCACCCCACACCTAATGTGTCTGTCAGGGGAGGCAAACTGACAATTTGCGGCTCATCACCAGCAAAGTAGCGATCTGGATGCAAAATTTGTTCTGTGGACTGGGGTAAATTCTCCCACGCTGCATCTACCAAAGAAAACGTGCTACCGCCTTGTTGGTATAACGCCAGCACAAACTCAAATCCGGCTGTGTATGGAAAAGATAAATTATCTATTAATACTTGTGGTACCTGGTCTAACACAGCGTCGTCCTGTTCTTCCAGACTGGCAAATACTTCTTCTACCTGAGCATCGGTAAAATAGCCTTGTGTAATGTAGAGGAACTGAACAAGTTGCGCTTCTCCCTCTGCCAGGGCACGTAAAGCTGCTTTGGCTTCAGAATCCAGTTCATCGCTGGAAATCAGATCCAAATGAAAGTGTTGATCTTGTAAAACGTGCATCACCTCGTGGGCATGTGTCCACTGGGCAGAGGCATCAAGCAGGTTTTCATCAGTAACGACAACAAATTCGGCCGTTTCCGGATCGTAAAAGCCCAAAATAGCCTCACTTTGCAAATCAACAAGGGCAGAATACAAATCAAAATTCCGATCCAACAAATCAAACGCAGCCAATACTAACGTATCCTTGCGTGCTTCCTCTGGCGAGCTTTCAGCTGCGAAATCCTCTTCAATGCGCGCCCGAAGTTCATCCCGTGTCAAAACGGTCGGCTCAATTGGGGCTAAGAGCTCCAAGCCGCGCAACTCGCTCACATTTTGTTCCACCTGATGGCGAATCGCTGTATTGCGAGAGGTCACATCCAATACTTGAAAGTTGACACTTACCGGCTCGGCTGCAATTCCCCGACTATTAACAGCCATCACACTTAACGTATAGCTTCCCTCTGCCGGTGGGATCCACTCCTGCCGAGCCACAAACACTGTCTGGTCATCAACGGTATAACTGCCAATGGTCTGATCAGCAATAGTAAGGTTAACGGCCGTTATTCCCTCCAAATCTGTTACCACAACCAATATCTCTACTGGCTCTTCAGGCGACAAAAGCGCATCCGCTGGCGGGGAAATAATTGTAACGGATGGCACACCACTAACCGCCAATTGTGCCTGTGCCGTTGCCAAACTGGCCTCCAGAGTGGCGATCTGGTTAGCCATAGCATCTACTTCCTGTTGGCTGTCCACAAGCTGACCTTCGAGCAAGACCGACTCAGCTTCAACAGTGGCCAATGTAGCAGCAACGGCCGTTGCCGTCGCCCGCACCCCATCTGCCACTATCGCACTCTCAGTTGCGGTTGCCTCCACCACAGCCAGATCATCCGATAGCAATTCCACCTGCTCATTAAGCGACTCCCGCCCCTGCCACAAAAACAAAAATGCAGCCCCCAATACCAATAACAACATGAGTAAAGTTAACGTAATACCGGCAAACGTTGATGATTTCATAAGGGAAAAAGTTCCTATTTGGACTTTGGGATAAATTGTTGTATCAAATGCTACACGAGTATAGATCGCTGGTCAAGCAACTTAAACGAAACTCAGAGCACCGACTTCTACTGGCACAACCAGCTGAAAAGACAACGTGCTCAAATTCAAAGGAGAGATAACCATGCGCGTTTCCAGAACTATTTTCATTTTCGGCTGCATACTGACACTAGCTGCCCTGGCCTGTAATGCAAATACCAGTCAGTTGCAAGAACAAGCAGCAAGTGCCGCCACTCAGGCAGCCGCAGCCGCTACTAAGGCATCAGAAGTAGCCACCCAGGCAGCTCCAGCCATTGGTACTGCCAGCGCATTGGCAAATGAAGCCGGCCAGGCAGCCGGAACGGCCGTTGCCCAAGCCACCCCTCCTTCATCACTCCCAACAGCCCTGCCCACCAACATCGACCTGAACGCCCTGCAACAAACATTTGCTGCCGCCCTCCCCGATCAAAACGGCAATATCATCATCACCATCACCGATGCCCAACTCAACGAGGCGATGCGCCTCCGGCAAGCACAAGCCGCCGCCGAAAGCGGAACAACCCCACTTATTCAAAACCCCGAAGTCACATTCACCGATGGATTAGTCATCTTCACCGGACAGGTAAGCCAGCCAGTCACAGCCCAACTTACCATCACATTCCGGCCATTCGTCACCGATGGCGTTCTTCAATTCGAGGTTATCAGTGCTTCATTAGGCAGCATCAATGTTCCCCCTGCCCTGCTCGGAACGGCCGAATCCACCATAAACGCCACCCTCAATGAAGCCATGAGCTACGCCACCATGGCCATTGCCCTTGAGTCTGTCATTGTCAGTGACAATACAATGACCATTACCGGCAAGGTCAACCAATAATTTGACATAAACAAATCATTTTCTACATCAAACCCGTTTCTCCCGTCAGTTCGATAGCTTTTGACAGCAAAAAAAAGCTATAGTTGCCTCCGGTTTGATAACGCACGCCTGCGTTCTTCAAGCCCAAACAACCAGATTCCCATTTCCACTCCCGCAGGCCGCGCCTTCATGTTGTCTGCGGGAGCGTTGTAAGAGGAGGCAAAGCAATAATGACAGAAAAATCATCCCGTCTTCCCGGCTTCTACAAATTGCCGCTTGTAGAGCGCCTGGCGCAAATTGCCAAATGGGCAGAACTGGACGACGAAGAAGTTGCCATTTTGCGCGGGCGCGGTTTACAAGCCAGTCAGGCAGACCTGATGATCGAAAATGCTCTGGGCACATATGAACTGCCGTTAGGCATTGCCGCCAATTTTCTCATCAATGGCCGTGATTATTTGATTCCTATGGCTGTGGAAGAACCCAGTGTGCTGGCTGCTGTCAGTCATGCGGCGAAATTAATCCGTGCTGGCGGCGGGTTTCATACTGAGTCTACTGAGCCAGTGATGATCGGACAAATTCAGGTTTTGGATGTGCCGGATATGGTAGCGGCACAGCAGGCCTTGACAGCCAACGAGGAAATGTTAATGGAGGCAGCGAACGCGTGCAGCCAAAATATTGTGCGCCGTGGTGGTGGGGCACGCGGCTTGGAAGTACGGCCGTTTCCCGATACCCCTGTCGGCCCCATGCTCGTTATCCATTTACTTTATGATACCAGAGATGCAATGGGAGCGAATGCCATTAATACGGCCGTTGAATCCATTGCACCACTGGTAGAAAAACTCACTGGTGGCCGAGTAAACCTGCGCATACTCTCCAACCTCACCGATCGACGCATGTCCACGGCACGGTGTACTGTACCTGCCGAGGTGCTTGCCTGCCACGGCATTCCCGGCACTCAAGTTGCCCGCCTTATTGAAGAAGCCAATGCGTTTGCCATTGTTGATCCATACCGGGCAGCCACTCACAACAAGGGCATCATGAACGGGATTGATGCTGTCTGTATTGCCACAGGAAATGACTGGCGGGCAGTGGAGGCGGGCGCACATGCCTACGCCGCCCGAAACGGCCGTTACAGCGCCCTCACCGATTGGCATGTAGATGCAAACGGCAATCTCTATGGAGAAATGACCTTGCCCATGGCTGTGGGCATCGTAGGCGGTGCAACCAAAGTTCATCCCACTGCCAAAGTAGCCATGAAAATTCTAGGTGTAAAAACAGCCGCCGAACTGGCCGAAATCATGACGGCCGTTGGCCTGGCACAAAATCTGGCGGCTATCAAAGCTTTGGCCACCACAGGCATTCAGCATGGCCATATGCGCCTGCATGCCCGTCAGGTTGCTTTGGCGGCTGGAGCCAGCGAGGAACTTGTCCAAACAATTGCTGACCGCCTGGTAGAAGAAGGGAATATTCGAATCAATCGTGCCAGAGAACTACTGGCAGAATTACAGTCACAACAAACAGCCGTACTCATCAACGGAAACGGCCGTTAACACGAGGAGCATCATGAGCAAAGACAAACTAATGAAACCCCAAAAACCAGTAGGCATTGTCGGCTACGGCGCTTATGTACCCCGTTACCGCCTGCCAGCCAGCGAAGTCGCCCGCATGTGGACCGGTGGCTCCGGCGGCGTCCCCATTCAGGAAAAAGCCGTCAACGGCCTGGATGAAGACGTCGTCACCATGTCCATCGAAGCAGCCCGCAACGCCCTAAAGCGCGCCCGCATCAATCCACAAGACAGTCGTGCCGTGTGGGTCGGCAGCGAAAGCCATCCCTACGCCGTCAAACCCAGCAGCACCATCGTAGCCGAAGCCATTGGTGCCGTTCCCCACACACAAGCTGCTGACTGGGAATTCGCCTGCAAAGCCGGCACCGAAGCCATGCAAGCCGCTATCGCCTTTGTTGGTTCTGGCATGGCCCAATATGCCCTTAGCATTGGTATGGACACCGCCCAGGGGCGCCCTGGCGACGCTCTGGAATACACAGCAGCAGCTGGGGGGGCAGCCTTACTCATTGGCCCAGCCGCAGAAGCCGTCGCCCTCATTCACGGCTCATATTCATTCGTTACCGACACACCCGACTTCTGGCGGCGCGCCCATGCCAATTATCCATCACACGGCGATCGCTTCACCGGTGAACCCGCTTACTTCAAACACATTATGGGAGCAGCCCAGGCTCTTATGGAGGCTGTCGGCCGTACCCCAGCTGACTACCAGTGGGCAGTATTCCACCAGCCTAACGCCAAATTCCCACAGCGGGTAGCCAAAATGCTGGGCTTTGCACCAGAACAGATTGCTCCCGGTTTGCTTAGCCCTCGTATTGGCAACACCTATTCCGGCTCTACCATGATTGGCCTGACGGCAATTCTGGATGTAGCCGAACCGGGCGATCGTATCCTGATGGTGAGTTATGGTTCAGGTGCAGGGTCTGACGCCTTTGACCTTGAGGTAACTGAACGTTTGCTGGCCGTGCGCCACCTGGCGCCTTCTACGGAAACATACATTAGTCGGCGTACAGTCATTGACTATGCAACTTATACCCGTTTCCGTGACAAATTGAAGATGTCTTAATGGTGATGTGAGGTAACAAATGACGAATGTATCCATTATTGGCGTTGGCCAAACAAAGGTTAAAGAACATTGGGACACATCTTTGCGCCATTTGGCGTGGTATGCCATTGAAGCAGCTTTGGATGATGCCCATACCACTGATATTGATGCGGTTTTTGTGGGGAATATGCTAGGGGGAGAGTTGAGCAAGCAAAATCATCTGGGGGCATTAGTGGCTGATTTTGCCGGTTTGCGTGGCGTGGAAGCGATTCGCATTGAGGCCGCAGATGCATCTGGTGGGGCTGCTTTTCGCCAGGCTGTTCTGGCTGTGGAAAGTGGGTTGGTGCAAACGGCACTTGTTGTCGGTGTGGAAAAAATGACCGAAGAAATGGGAGCGCCAGCCACGGCTGCACTGTCTACTGCTCTGGATGCGGATTATGAAACAATTCATGGTTTGACGTTGGCGGGTATGGGTGCGTTGTTAATGCGCCGATATATGCATGAGTATGGCGTGGATGTTTCTGATTTTGCCGGATTTAGTGTGAATGCTCATGCAAATGGGGCGCTGAATCCGCTGGCTATGTACCGAAATCGGCTAAAGCCAGAACGGTTTGCCGCGGCCCCTCAAGTGGCGGAGCCTGTATCTTTGTTTGATATGGCCCCGGGAGGTGATGGGGCGGCGGCGGTTATTGTTACACGACATGAGCGGGCGCTGGATATGGTGCCGCAACCGGTTCGTGTGGCGGGATCGGCGCTGGCAACAGATACTTTGGCTTTGCATGATCGTAAGGATGTGTTGTGGCTGGCAGCAGCAGAGCGCAGTGCCAAGCAGGCTATGATACAAGCGGGTATTTCACCAGAAGATGTGGATTTGTTTGAGTTGCATGATTCTTTTACGGTGATGGCAGCATTGTCGTTGGAGGCTTGTGGTTTTGCAGCACGGGGTGAGGGTTGGCGACTGGCTCGTGATGGGGAAATTGGTCGAAACGGCCGTATTCCTGTGAGTACGTTCGGTGGCCTGAAAGCCCGCGGGAATCCAGCCGGCGCTACGGGAGTTTATCAGATTGTGGAAGTGGCGTTGCAGTTGCGTGGTCAGGCAGGTGATTGTCAGGTGCCTGATGCACGAATTGGCATGGCCCAAAATCTGGGCGGTAGTGGGGCAACGGCCGTTACCCACATTCTGCGCGTCGATTAACAAAAAATTCCCGGTTTGATAGTTTTTGACAGCATTTTTGCGTGTCTGACAGAGAATGAAAGTGTTTTTGCGCATAATAGCATTTGGAACAAGTTTGTAAGCAAACAAGTCGGTCTTGACCGGAGGAACAGGAATTATGGAAGTTTCACGACATTGGCGGCTCCAAACACAACGGTATAGCCTGGTAGGGGAAACATGTGACACTTGTGGCGTAAAACTTTTTCCGCCTCGTGATGTGTGCCTGGAATGCGAAGCGCCAGCCAAAGAACTGTACACATTTACCGGCGTAGGCGAAATTTTTTCTTACACCACAATCTACGAAGCACCAGCAGGCTTTGAGCACACAACACCATACATGATTGCACTTATTAAGCTGGAAGAAGGACCATTGGTAACAGCCCAGTTAACTGATGTCGATCAGGAAGAAGTGTACGTTGGTATGCCTGTGGAAATGGTAACCAGGAAACTGCGTACCGAAGGTGAGGAAGGTGTAATTATTTACGGCTACAAATTCCGCCCGGCGGTGGAAACGGCCGTTCAATAACCCCCTTCAGCAAATCGTTCAGTCCCAAAAGCCTCAACAAAATGTTGGGGCTTTTTTCTTTTCCATACCCCGCGCAACTTTTTCCCACTTGATCCCGTACAAACAAATATCGTATGATGTACTAGCCAACCCATTTACCAAACACAAACCTGTACCAGACAAACAAGGAGTAAAGCAATGAAAAGCCACGAAATAGATTACCAAATATTTGGCGACGACCTGCAATTCGTCGAAATCGAACTCGATCCCCAGGAAACAGTCATCGCCGAAGCCGGCACCATGATGTACATGGAAGACGGAATCATCTTCGACACCAAAATGGGAGACGGCTCCAATCCCAGCGAAGGATTCTTGGGAAAACTAGGCAGCGTCGCCAAACGCGCCATTACCGGCGAATCCATCTTCATGACCCACTTCACCAACAGCGCCCAAAACAAAAAACATGTCGCCTTTGGTGCACCCTATCCCGGCAAAATCATCGCCATAGACCTGGACGAAGCCAAAGGAGAACTCATCTGTCAAAAAGATTCATTTCTCTGCGCTGCCCTCGGCACACGAATAAGCATCGCCTTCAACAAACGTTTAGGCGCTGGCCTGTTCGGTGGTGAAGGATTTATCCTGCAACGTCTTCAAGGTGATGGGTACGTATTTATCCACGCTGGCGGCACAATCGTAGAAAAACGGCTCAATGGCGAAAAACTGATGGTTGATACAGGCTGCATCGTCGCCTTTGAAAACACAATCACCTACGACATTCAACGAGCCGGAAATCTCAAATCCATGCTCTTTGGCGGTGAAGGCCTCTTCCTCGCCACCCTGCAAGGTGTCGGCCGTGTCTGGCTACAATCCCTTCCCTTCTCCCGTCTCGCCGACCGTATCCTGGAAAATGCCCCCTCAGCAGGCGGCCGTTCCACTGGCGAAGGTTCCATCATTAAAGGCGTCACCGACCTCTTACAAGGTTAACCCCAAAAACAAAACAGGGCATCCATGAGGTTTGGATGCCCTGTTCACTTCCCGAAAAACTCTCAACTAACTGGCAGCCATTGCCACCGAAGGCATACTGGCCTGCGGCAAAACACCCGTACCATTTGCTGGCGGCTTAACCCACTCCCCAGTATCCCCCTCTACAAAATAACTTGTACAAGCCTCATCTATCAATTCAGGCGTCAATTGGGGTGGAATACCCTCATATTCACAAATCGCAATCACTGTCTTCAAAATATCACGCGGATGCACAGACTGCATCACCCGCCCCGTTTGACGATACCACCGCTGCAAAAGATGAATAAACGATTTCTTGTCAAACTGTATCCCATAATGCTGACACATCTTGACAAAAATCTGATAAAACAGCTTTTCATCTGGTCCAGAAACTTCCACTTTCATTTGAATACGTCGCAAAAACGCCCCATCCACCAACTGCATAGGATCCAGATTAGTAGAAAAAACAATCAACTGACGAAACGGCACCTCAACCGTCTGCCCTGACTGCAAACGCAAAAAATCTATACCACTCTCCAGCGGCACAATCCAACGATTAAGCAACTGTTGGGGACTAATTTGTTGCCGACCAAAGTCATCAATAAGGAACATCCCCCCATTCGCCTTCATCTGTAAAGGCGCTTCATAAATCTTGGCCACCGGTTCATAACGCAACTCAAGCGCCTCCATAGTCAATTCACCACCAACCATTACAGCTGGCCGCTCAAACAACCGCCAACGATTATCTACCTTCAGCTTTTCTGTTTGCCCAGTCCGCTCCAGCATGGCTGTGTGAAAAGGTATATCCTCTTCTTTAACTGGCACATGAATCAGAGGATCAAAAATCCGAATAATTTGCCCGCCAACAGTTACCGCATCAGGTAGCCAGATTGGCTCATCCTTGGAAAGCAACTTGGCCACAGCCTCGGCAATCGTTGTTTTACCATTTCCAGGTGGCCCGTAGAGAAACAAGGATGTGCCAGCATTAACAGCTGGACCAATTCGACGATGAAAGTTTGGTGGTAAAATAAGATGACTTAGTGCTTTTTGCACCTGGTCAGGCGTAATACGCCGCCTCTGTTTTGTCTGTGCCAAAATTGCTCTATTGTACTCTTCAATTGGAACCGGAACACGGCCAACATACTGACTTCGTTCCATGGCGTCGCGAGCACGCTTCACGCCGGCTTCTGTCAGTGTATAAGTGAAACTAAGACTTCCCAATGAACCAGCGCGAGTAATTTCTACCAGATGCTCTTGCTTCCATCGCCCCATTACTTCGTCAATAACACGAGCATGAATGCCCAAAACTGTTGAAAGCCTGGCCACATTGGCTTCACCCTCATTGAACAAAAGGCGAAAGACAATATCTTGCAATAACCCAATGGGAATGCCTAAATCTTCAGCTTTCAGGACAGGTTTCAAGAGTGCTTGTAATTCGGCAGATTCCATAAATGCTCACCTCTGTGCCAATACGTGTGTAGCGATGTTGACTATGATGTTGGCGGAAGTAAAAGTGAAACTGCTCTCCTGCTTCCATTTTTGTAGTATAGAGGCTAACCATTAAAGACAATATAGGAAGATCGGGGGAAAATAAAAAGACGCCATGCTGAATGGCGTCTTGCTCGATTACAGAAAAGGATGGGAAAATCAGGCAGAAGGGGGGGGAACTGTACCATTCGTACCGTTCGTATCGTTTTCGTCATTCTCATTATTTTGCTTAATCAGACGGCTTTCACGAATGACTGCAACGGATGCGACTGTGTCATCTTCTCGCAAATCCATAACCCGAACACCACGTGTTACTCGCCCTTGTCGAGAAATTGTTTCTACCGATGTGCGGAGGATAATACCATTGGCTGAAATACATGTTACCTCATCTCCGTCTTGCACAACACGGGCACTCACAATCTTGCCTGTACGCTCTGGGGAAAGCACCATTGCTCGCACACCCTGACCATACCGATTTTGTCGTCGATATTCTGCCAGGGGGGTTCGTTTGCCGTAACCATATTCTGTGATGATTAGCAAATCGGCATCTGGTATTACGACATCAGCACCAGCGATACGATCCCATTGGTCCAGACGCATTGCGTTTACTCCAGCGGCCGTACGGCCCATTGGGCGCACATCTTCTTCGCTAAAGCGAATTCCTTTGCCTTGTTCGCTGACTAGAATTAAGTCTTGTTTTCCTTGCGTCAGTTTTACCCATCCCAGCCGGTCGTCTTCGTCTAATGTAATTGCGATTAGGCCGGTAGAGCGCACATTTTCAAAGGCGCTTAATGAGACTCGTTTGATGCGTCCTTTGCAGGTGATCATGGTGAGGTATTCGGCTTCGGCAAAATCGCGGACTGGCACAGCGGCCGTTACTTTTTCGTCTGGCATTAGTGGTAATACGTTCATTAGTGAAGTCCCGCGCGCAGTCCGGTCTAGCTCTGGAATCTGATATGCCTTTTCTGAGTAGACCTTTCCTCGATCGGTGAAGAAGAGGATTGTGTTTAACGAGCCGGCAGCAATCAGGTGTTCGAGTTCATCTTCTTCGCGGGTGCTCATGCCAATTAAGCCTTTGCCGCCTCGTCGTTGTCGCCGGTATGCAGTTACCGGTGTTCGTTTGATATAGCCTCGCTGGGTAATGGAAATGAGTACCGCTTCATCTTTAATCAGGTCTTCCATGTTGAAGTCGGCATCTAGCCCGAAAGCAATTTGGGTGCGGCGTTCATCTCCATATTTTTCTTTTAATTCCAGCAAGTCTTCTCGAATAAGCCCCAGTATTTTACGCCGATCTGCCAGCAAGCCTTGGAGGTATTCGATTTGTGCGGTTACTTCTTTGTGTTCGTCTTCAATTTTCTGCCGCTCTAATGCAGCCAGACGTCGTAATTGCATGTCCAGAATCGCTGTGGCTTGAGCTTCTGTCAGATTGAATCGCTCGACTAGTTGTGTGCGGGCTGTATCGGCATCGGGGGATTGGCGAATAGTTTGTATGACTGCGTCTAGATGACCTAATGCTATCAGCAATCCTTCCAGGATATGCTGGCGCTGTAATGCTTTGTCTAGTTCAAATTGGGTGCGCCGGGTAATGACGTTGACTCGGTGATCGATGTAAATTTGCAGGGCACGTTTGAGGGAAAGCAGCCGTGGTTCTTTGTCGACGAGTGCCAGCATTTGCACGCCAAATGTGGTTTGAAGGGCGGTGTGTTTGTAGAGTTGGTTTAGTACTTTTTGTGGTTGTGTGCCACGCTTTAGTTCTACTATTACGGAAATGCCACGCCGGTCGGAGGCATCACGCAGGTCAGAGATATCTGGAATGACGCCTTTGTTAACTAATTCGGCAATGCGTTCGATGAGCATGGCTTTGTTTACCTGGAAAGGCAATTCGGTGATGTTGATACGTTGGCGGCCAGGTCGTCCGGGGATTTCTTCGATGGTGGCGACACCACGAACGATAATGCGCCCGCGTCCGGTGGCGTAGGCGTTGCGAATTCCTTCGTTGCCGACGATGATGCCACCGGTGGGGAAGTCTGGTCCTTTGACGAATTGCATGAGTTCGTCCAGGGTGACGTCATCTAGTTGGTCTTGTCGGTCTATGAGGTAAATGATGGCATCACATAGTTCGGTGAGGTTGTGTGGGGGGATGTTGGTGGCCATGCCGACGGCGATACCGGATGAGCCGTTGAGAAGCAGGTTGGGTAAGCGAGCTGGGAGGAGTTCTGGTTCTTGTAAGCTGTCATCAAAGTTGGGGACGAAATCAACGGTGTTTTTGTCTATGTCTTCGAGGAGTTCGTGGGCGATGCGGGCGAGGCGGGCTTCGGTGTATCTCATGGCGGCGGGGCTGTCTCCGTCAACGCTGCCGAAGTTTCCTTGTCCATCAACGAGGGGGTAGCGCATGGAGAATTCTTGTGCCATGCGTACCATGGCGTCGTATACTGAGGCGTCGCCATGTGGGTGATATTTACCGAGTACTTCGCCTACAATGCGGGCGCTTTTGCGATGGGGGGCGTTGGCTCGGATGCCCATGTCCCACATGGCGTATAGGATGCGACGGTGTACGGGTTTGAGGCCGTCACGGGCGTCGGGAAGGGCGCGGGCGACTATGACGCTCATGGCGTAGTCGAGGTAGGATTCGCGCATTTCTTTGTTGATGTCAATGGTGCTTACAGTACCGATTTCCAAAGTGTTACCTCCAGTATGTTAGTGGAAGGGTTGGCTTTTTATGGGCGAAAAAAAGGCCACCACGAGGATGGGTGGCGTGTTGTTTTCAGGGAGCTTGCCTTGTTGAGTGCTGGTTTGGCGTTGTTGGGTGGGATGTTTTCATGGGTATAAATACCGTTAAGATTGTGTTTGAAATATGTGTTTATTATATCGTATTTTGGGTGGTTTATCGAGTTTTGCCAGGGAGGGGAATGGAAGATATTGGGGTTGTTGGGATTGGGGTTGTTGGGATTGGGTTAGTTTTTTGGTTGTGGTGTGGGTTGGTGGAGGGTGAGGGGGGTTTGGTTGGCGGTGAGGGTGGTGTTGGGTGTGTTGAGAACGGCCGTTTTTATATATCCTAACGCGACCCATCCTGCGGGGCCTGTGGCGGCAGAAGTGATAATTCCGGCTGTTTTCCCATTGGCCAGGATTGTGTCTCCGGTGGTTACTGGGCCAGACGGCCGTAATTGCACCAGTTTTTTGGCAATACGCCCCCGGCTTTCCATTCGGGCAATGACTTCCTGGCCAATGTAACAACCTTTATGGAAGGAAACATCTGCCCACAGGTTTGCCTCCAGGGGGATGTAATCTGATGTGATTTCGCGGCCAAAACGGGGAAGTCCACTTTCGATACGCAGGTATTCAAAAGCTGGTTCGTCTATTTCCACCAGGCCAGTGTGTTGTAGTTGTTGGCGGATTTTTTCCTGGTGTGTGTGGGCACACATGATGAAGTAACCGTCGCCAGCGACGGGATCGGTACGATGTAGCCAGACGGGTATATTGTCGAGTTGGGTTTCGCGCCAATGGTGTAGAGGCAAATCTGTTTCAGGGAAGCCAGCCTGATGGAGTAAGGATTGAGCCTGAGGGCCATATACACCAAAAACGGCCGTTTCTGGTGTGAGGTTTTCTATATGAAAATCATCATTAAAGAATACGTATCCCATTAAATAACGGGCTATGTTATCTGCGTTATCTTCACCAGTTATTGCATAGACGGCTGTTGAAGCCACGTACAAAATCAACCGGTCAATCATACGGCCGATATCTGTTGTGAGAATTGTGGCTGCCCCTTCGCCTGATTTCAGTTGATTGACAGCTTGAGTGGACATACGATGAATCAGATCGAGACGTGTTTCACCAGTAAATTTCAAAAGCCCCAGGTTGGAGCGATTGACGAAAACGGCCGAATTATGTGCGGCCTCGTAATATTTCATATCAATCTGATTCTGATTGGTTGTCATTTTCTTTCTCCTGTACAGAAACGGCCGTTAATGGAATCATCCCCTCCGCCCGTGCCGCTTCTTCTGCTAACCAGCGCTCTGCAAACGCAGACAAAGCCGGAATAAACTGGGCTTCATGCTCAACCGTCATTGCCAGCACAACTTCAGCCAGAGAACGGCCGTTTAGCCACTTAAACCGCTTCGGATTGGACAAATCACGCTCCGAAAACAATTCCAGCCATTCCTCCAACTGCAGCCGCACCCGTTGAAAATCATCAAAAATCCGGTCCAGATCACGATGCCCCCCCTCCGCTATAAATGTCACATTCAACTCATCCGGCTCAGCCAAAAGCTGTAACAACCGCTCCGGCTTCTTGCCCTGATCAAGCCGCATCAATCCAGTAACCAATTCCGCTTCCCAAGCCGTCAGCAATGCCAACAACTCTGCTACGGACAAACCATTCACAGCATTAGCCACCACCAACGCCTCATCCGGTAACGGCTCCAGAACTAACAACAGCTGCTCCCGCACCTGATCCAATTTCTCCAGCAACGCTTCTAATGTACTTTGTGCCATACCACTCAATCCATATTCAAATTCACCCCATTGTAGCACCACACTTCCCGCCAGTCATATTTATCCCGACTAAAAAGGTGACTTTTATCATATGAAAAAGATCAATTTAACACCCCATCACTTCATTGTATCTACCTTATACTATTCTGGCGTCAAATCATTCAAAACTATGGTACACTGTATGCAGGGCAATCGTGAAACGGCCGTTAATCATCCAATTCTCTCGCACCTGCAAAACAACAACACACAAAACGGTTAAGAAAATCTTTAATAAAACCATTAACAAATTCAACCTGTTTTCAAATCAGATATACTCTGATCGAATACAATCAAACAACCATTAGGCAAATCATGCCAGATACACAAACTGGAGAAAACCATGAACGAGGCAGCTGCTCAACCCTTTTCCTGGTCAGACAAAGAGAATGAAACCACACCAGGCCAAAACGAAGAAATAAAATGGGAAATTGTTGCCCGCATGCCTGGACTCACACCAGCTCTAATTTTGGCTGGCCGACTACACGCCGAAGGTATCCCCGCACGCGCCTGGCAAGAAGGTGCTGGTCAGGCACTGGGACTAACTGTTGGCCTACTGGGCACAGGGTATGTGGCCGTACCTGAACAGTTTGTGGAACAAGCCAGAGAAATACTGGCCGATGAACAAGAATTACCTGATGACAATGAACTGGATTGGGACGATTGGGAGGAAGAATAATTCAATACCCCACCCCACAAACAAGATTATTCGAAAACAGGCAAAATTGCTTAAGGAGTAAACTCAAATGGCTGGAACATCATGGACAAACGACGGAGAAATTTTACTGGAACAACCAACCACCAACCGCACCAAATTTATCGTAGGTGGTGTTCTGCTTTTAGCTGCAATTGTTTACCTGGTTGTCAATGCGATGAGTGGCAACACACAACTGTACAAAACAGTAAATGAATTTTACGCCGAAAAAGACCGCCTGGTTGGCCGTGATCTACGCGTTGCTGGCTGGGTGATAGGAGATTCAATTCAATACACTCAAATTGATGACCAAAATTCTATCCTGGAATTTGATATTGTGGATGATCTGCAAAATCCAGGCCAACGCTTACACATTGTCGCCTACAACGAGCCTAAACCAGACCTCTTGCAACATCAGGCACAAGCATTGGTAGAAGGCCGGGCTGATGAAAACGGTGTGTTTGTAGCAAATGAAGGCGGGTTGATGCTGAAATGCCCAACCCGATATGAGGAACTGGAAGCCCCCACAGCGAGTAATTAAATGATTGCAGATATTGGTTATCTTTCGTTACTAATTGCATTCGGATTGGCGGTGTATTCGGCCGTTTCTGCCTGGTATGGCCATCGCAAAAACGACCTGCGGTGGGTAGAAAGCGCCCGCAACGCCACCATCCTCACCTTTCCACTGGTAATATTAGCCTGCGGTACATTAGTCATCTCGCTTGTACGCAGCGATTTTTCATTGGAATATGTATGGCGTGTAAGCAGCCGTGACATGCCTACCTACCTCAAAATCACGGCTCTATGGGGTGGGCAAGCCGGCTCCCTATTATTCTGGAATTTTCTGCTGGCTGCTTTCACCGCTGCCGCTATGGCCCGCAAATGGGACCAACAACGGCAATTGATGCCTTATGCATTGGTTGTTGCCAGCATCACACAAATTTTCTTTTTGGGAATCAGCGCCTTTATAGAAAATCCATTTATTCGGCTAGAAAGCGTGCCCGTTAACGGAAATGGATTGAACCCATTATTGCGACATCCCGGCATGATTATTCACCCCCCGATGCTCTATCTGGGATTCACCGGCTTTACCATTCCCTATGCATTTGCGATGGCCGCCCTCATCTCTGGTAAACTGGATGATGCCTGGATTCGTACAACCCGCCGCTGGACATTGGTAGCCTGGCTGTTCCTAAGTTTGGGACTGATTCTCGGCGGGCGCTGGGCGTACGATGTATTGGGTTGGGGTGGCTATTGGGCCTGGGATCCTGTCGAAAATGCATCACTCATGCCCTGGCTGTCAGGGACAGCGTTTCTGCATTCAGTTATGATTCAGGAAAAACGAAACATGTTCAAGATGTGGAACATGTTTTTGGTTGTACTGACTTATTGCCTGGTTATTTTGGGTACGTTTATTGTACGCAGCGGGGTTATTTCATCGGTGCATTCGTTTGCCCAGTCAGCCATTGGCCCGTTCTTTTTTGGGTTTATTGGCATTATGCTGGTTTTTTCCACGTACTGGATTATTCGCCGTAAAGATGATCTGCGGAGTAAAAACCATTTGCTTTCGTTTTTATCCCGCGAAGCAGCATTCTTGTATAACAATTTTCTGATCTTGGCGATTCTGGCTATTGTTTTTCTGTTTACGTACTATCCCATTTTCTCGGAGCTGTTTACGGGAGAAAAGGGGTTTGTGGGACCAACGGTATATGAACAGGCGCTGGCGCCTTTGTTTGCAGTGTTGGTGTTGTTGATGGGCGTAGCCCCCCTGACGATGTGGTATCGTACAAGCCTGAAGCGGCTGGAGATGGGTGTGCGATGGCCAGCGGCAGCAACGGCCGTTTTTGTCCTCGTTCTCTTTGCCTTTGGTATTCGTAGTTGGGGCGCATTGGTGGGCTTTGGTATCGTTGGTTTCTCCGCCATCCTCACTTTGCTGGAGTTCTGGAAAGGTACTCACGCCCGCATGCGTAAAGGAGAACCACTCTGGACAGCATTCTCCAATCTGTTGGCACGCAATCGTCGCCGATATGGGGGATATTGGATTCACCTGGGCGTTATTGTGATGGGGTTCGGAATTATTGGTGTGGAGATCTTCCAGCAAGATACGCAAATGCGCTTGCAAGCGGGCGCCTCTCTGCAAATGGGCAATTACGAGATGGTGTTCCAGGGCGCACGGCGGTATGAGGGGCCAGATGATCTATTGATCACCGAAGCCGCAGTAGATGTGTATGAAAACGGCCGTTTCATCAAAACCATCACACCACGCATCGAATTCTACACCCGTACCGGCCAAACCATGACCATCCCCAAAGCACGCTCCACTATCACCGAAGACTTCTATGTTCTCATGGTCAACTGGGAGCCCACTTCTGCCAACGCAGCCACCTTCCGCGTCTTTCTCAACCCGCTCATCAACTGGGTCTGGGCCGGAAGCATTATCTTCATCATTGGCACACTTATTGCTGCCTGGCCAAATCCAATTGACGAAAAGGCAACCCAAATCATACGTCGGCCTGTGTCCGCACACGCAACAGATTAAAAACAGGTGATGGCTATGAAAAAATCATCTCTACTGGTTACCTTTGTTATGCTTCTCCTGATTACCCTGCCGGTCTATGGTCAGAACCGTCAGGTAAGCGACGATGAAGTAAATGCTGTCGCCAAAAAGCTATACTGCCCTGTCTGCGAAAGCACACCACTAGATGTTTGCCCAACGCAAGCCTGTGCTGATTGGCGCGAATTGATTCGTACGCAACTCAGCGAGGGTAAAACTGAAGAAGAGATCCTGGCTTATTTCGCCCAGCAATATGGTGATGGGGTGTTGGCCGAACCACCCAGAAGAGGTTTTGGCCTTCTCCTGTGGCTCTTTCCAATAGTCGCTATTGTGCTGGGTGGGATATTCTTTAGCCGATATATGGCCAGTTTGCGAGAAACGGCCGTTTCCGAGCCCGTTCCCCCACCCTCAACAATTATTATGTCAACCATCAAAACACTCACCCCAGAACAACCCACCAATGATCCCTACATCACCCGTGTAGAAGAAGAACTCAAAAAACTGGACTGAGGATTAGCATATAAAACCATGACCGAAACCATTCAAACAACCACATCAGAAAAAAAGCAAACCATCCGCTGGAGCACACTGCTTATCTGGGCCATTGTCTTAGGCCTAATTGCCACACTGGGCTGGGCACTGCTCAATACCAACGCTCCCCGTCCCGAAGCAGGCAAGCCAGCCCCAGACTTCTCCATGCAATTTTTTGATGAGTATCGCTGGCAAGAAAAACCGGTTGCCAACCTCTCTGACATGCGTGGCAATATCATTGTCATGAACTTTTGGGCATCCTGGTGCGTAGAATGCCGCCTGGAAGCAGAGTTACTCGAAAATACCTGGCGCAAATATCAAGACCAGGGCGTCATCTTTTTGGGCATTGATTATGTAGATGCCGAACCGAACGCCCTGGCTTACCTGAAGGAATACGACGTTACTTACCCGAATGCACCAGACCTGGGAACCGATATTGCGCGACAATACCACATTACCGGTGTACCAGAAACCTTTATCATTGACAGAGATGGCACAATCGCCCATGTGCAAATTGGTCCTATCAACGCCGCCACACTGGAAGGGGTGTTGGGAAAACTGCTCGCACAAAATAACTGAAACTAAACACGGATAAAACTCATTATGACTGCTGGATCAATCCTTATTGGCATTTCCATTCTTGTCCTGACAGCACTGTTCGTTGCCCGGCCGTTTCTAATCGCCACTCGCAACCAGTCCATTCCTTTTCAAAACGCCCGTCACCAATTACAAGCCCAAAAAGAGGCTTTGTTGGTACAAATCCATCAACTCGATTTTGACTACGAAACTGGCAAAATTCCGCCCGAAGTCTATCAACCACAACGCACCCAACTGGTCAATGCGGCAGCCAATATCTTGCGGCAGCTAGACCAACTAACCGAAACCAACAAAGACCTTGTGGCCCAAATCGAAGCAGCGATTGCTCAAATACGGCAATCTCGTCCTAAACCAACGGCCGTTTCCACTCGTACACTTGCCTACTGCCCACAATGTGGCCAACCAGTGGAAACCGGCGACAAATTCTGTGCCGCTTGCGGCCATAAACTCCATTCCAACTAATACCAGACAGGAAAGATGAAAAAATATTCCAAATTTTGGCACTTCACCAGCAGGCTCTTGCCTGCCCTGCTCATCATGTTCATACTCATGCTTGGTCTGTGGCAAACCAGACAAACAGCCGCCCAGACAGACAGTTTACCTGCTTCCCCTCCCAACGCCGAGCGGGGGCTGGAAATTTATGCAGCACGCTGCGCCAATTGCCACGGCCCCACTGGCGGTGGCGATGGCGAGCTGGCGACCAATTTACCTAATCCACCAATTGCATTTTCCGAGCCAGGCTATCGAAATACGGCCGTTCCTGCCCTACTCTTCGAAACCATCACCAACGGCCGTATAGACAAAGGCATGCCCCCCTTCGGCCCGGCCAGCAGCAACCCACTTTCCGATACAGACCGTTGGGACCTGGTAGCCGCCATCTTCAGCCTGGCCACCCCACCTGAGGTTATCGCCACTGGCGAAACTATCTACCAAAACAGTTGTGCCGATTGCCACGGAACAACCGGACTGGGTGATGGCCCTGAGGCTACCAACCAACCAGCCCCACCCACCAACCTGGCTGACTTCAGCTACTGGCTTAGTCGTAACAATGAACTGGTCATTAGCAAGCTGGATGCAGCCGAAATTCCAGCCCACTCCTTTACCCTCACTGAAGATGAACAACAAGCCGTCGTAGATTATGCCCGCACGCTTAGCTACAACTACCGTGATCCCCTCGCCCCTGTCGAACCAATTACCGACGGCATAATCAGCGGACAGGTTGTCAATGGCACAACTGGCACACCAATTACCGAAGGGGTGGTGCTGTTACGGGCATTTACCATTGAGCTCCAGCCTTCGCTAGCACTGACCACAACCCTAACGACTAACGGCCGTTTCCAGTTCGAGTTGCCCCCAGTCCCTCCCGATCTGGTTTATCTCACCAGCTTCATCTATAACGACATCAGCTTCAGTAGCCAGGTGGGACAAATTAGCCGTAACATGCCTGAACTATCCTTGCCCATTACTGTGTACGAAACAACCACCGATCCACAGACAATACAAATTGACCAGATGCACCTGGTACTTGACTTTATAGAAGATCGGGTGCGTGTGTCAGAGTTATACGCATTTACCAATGATGGCACGGCCGTTTTCGTGGGCGAAACTGGCAACCCAAATAACGGTACAGTCAACATTCTGCTACCAGCCAACGCCACCAATGTCACTTTTCAGCGATCACTTGGCTCCCTTAATTCCTTCCTCCCCGCCAATGAAGTTATCCAAACAGAAATCGGCTGGGCGGATGTAATACCAGTACGCCCCAACAGTACACTCAACTTGTTGGTGCAATATGAGCTCCCCTACCGTGATGGCCTGACAATTGCGCATCCGGTGCAATACCCGGTTAGCACAGCCACGGCCGTTATGCTGGATGTAGGCGTGCGTATTGCTGAAGGGGAATGGATCAGTCAGGGTGTGCGGGAAACTGAAAGCGGGATATTTTTGAACTATGCCCGTGGTGGTTTAGTCGCTGGCGACTCATTACGATTGCAGTTAAACGGCCGTCCTCGCATTGTATTCGATGCTTCCGGCAATGCCCTGGCTGCCCGCAATGAAAATACGGAACTATTTATTGGAGCCGGTACATTATTGCTTACCCTGGGCGTAGTGGGGTATCTGGTACAAAACTGGCGCAAAACGGCCGTTGTAACCCACCAGCAAGACATACAACACCTGCTGGAAGAAATTGCCCGTTTGGATGATGCCTATGAATCAGGCGCACTGCATGAAGACGACTACACGCAGCAACGCCGCAGACTTCTCGATCAGGTTATCAACCTGTGGCCACATGAACAAAAACAAGTAGATTGACCCTCAAACGGCCGTTTTCCAAATCCGCAATCACGGTAAAATACACCAGACAGTAGGGCAGCGGGCAACAGTACCCTTGCTGCCCTGCTAAAACCCATAACAACACCAAAAGGGCAGATTCATGTTCAAATTTGTCACAATCTACCGGCGTGTCGATGATGAAAACGCACTGGAAACTTTTTTTTCACACACACATTTGCCACTGGCAGAACAATTGCCGGGCTTGCTCAAAACAGAAGTAGCCCGCATTACTGGCAAACCCGGCGGGGAATCACGTTTTCACCTTATGTATGAGCTTTATTTTGCGGATGAGGATAGTTTTAATCGGGCGCTGATTTCCCCAGCCGGGCAGGAACTCATGGCAGCCCTGAAACAGTGGTGGGATGCCCGTCTGATTACCTGGTTCTATACCCACACTTACGAAGAGGAACGGCCGTTACCAGAAGACGAAGAGGAGTGAGCCGGTTCTACTCACCGCCCCCGCTGCCACCTGAGGCTGCCGGAATAAACGTCTGATAAACCAGTGGCCGATATACAAAATTGTCTGCCACCAACTCTTCACCACGCCGCCCCCCCAGCACATAAATTTGGGTTTCCACAATTGCCACCCCCAACTGTGCCCATGCCGGGACTTCTTGTAGCATGGGTGTGTTCACCACTTGCCAGGTTTCCGTTGTCGGGTCGTAGAATTCGCTGAAAGAAACGGCCGTTTCTGGTGTCATGCCGCCACCAAACACATATAGTTTATTCAATAAAACCGTCGCCCCCGCACCAGCTCGCGCCTGCAACATTGGCGGACAACTCACCCATACTTCCGCTGTCACATCATAATAATGACAACTATCCAATTCATCCTCGCCATCAAAGCCCCCCACCACATACAACTGCCCGGCTACCGCTGCACCAGCGGCAAAAACTCGCGGCTGAGGCATACGCTCTATTGGGCGCCAGCTATCCGCTCCCGGATCATACACAAATGCTGTATCCAAATATTGAGTACCATCCCAGCCACCAAATAGATACAAAAAGCTGCCATCTGAAATGGCCAACCCGCCGGCAATCGGTTGCGGCAATGCAGTAACCGGTCGCCATGCGTTATTTGCCGGACTATACACCTCAACCACGCTGGTTGGTTGCCCATCGGCAGTGCGACCACCTGGTACATAGATTTCGCCAAACAAAACGGCCGCTGTAGCGTCGGTAACAGGCGTCGGTTTTGCCGTACCGGCTTGCCAGGTGTGAGTGGTCGTATCGTAAATGCTCACCGCATTCGTAATACCAGCAGTTGTTTGCCCCCCAATTTCATACACTCGCAAGCCAACGGCCGTTACGGCCATACCATATCGTCCTTCAGGCAAGGGGCGTTCCTGAAACCAACGGGTATCGCCAATCTGGCGTGTACTGAACGGCTCTGGCGTTGGTGTGTTATTTAACGCCTGCATACGAATAAGGCTAACAATAAGAATACCCACAACCACGACCCCGATGATGAGAAGAAATCGTTGATAGGGAAACGAAGCGGTTTGGGATTCGGCCGTTTTTGATGCATCTGGCCTAAAGGTCGTATCAGACGCCACCCCCAGAGATTCATCATCAGGTTGGGCGTCGGCAGAAACGGCCGTGTCCTGCCCAGGCATCTCCAACACCCCCTGTTGCAACGCCAGGCGCATCGCCTCCGTGCGCGAACTTGCCCCCAGCTTTACATACACATTTCGCAAATGCACCTTCACCGTATTTTGGCTAATAGAAAGTGCCTGCGCGATTTCCTTATTGGAGGCCCCCTGCGCTACGTGACGTAAAACTTCCAGCTCCCTTTCACTCAGTGCTTCACCAAATTCAGCCATCGAAACAGATTATAACCCCAAAACCAAGACCTACCTTTCAATCCATTCAACAATTCAAAATATCTTAAGGACGTGGTGTCGCTGTGGGTGTAAAAGAGGGCAAAGGCAAAGAAAATGTATTGGTAATGCCTTGCGTGCCTGTAATTGGCTCCGTCCCCTCAGGAATAACCGGCGTCGGGGTGGCCAGCAAACATTGCTCCTGGGCTTCTGTCAGCTTCTGGCCTAATGCTACCGAATTCCCGTATTGCTGAGCTTCGGTATAAAACGCTTCTGCCTGACACCAATCCTGAGCCACAGCATACTGGTCAGCCAGATTCACCAAAACTTCAAATAACCGGTCACAGGCAGATTGATAAAATGGTGCAGCCAGGCATAAATCACGAAAATAGAAAGCTGCCGCTCCCCAATTAACGCCCCAAAACGCCAACCCTTGTAAATAAAGGTCAGCCCAAATGCGGTAATCTTCTACAGATTGGGGCAAATCGCCCAATTGTTCTGCCTGTTCCAGATAAAAAAGACCCAATTCAACACGTTCGGTATTTACTAACTCTAAACCCAGGCTGATATAAGCATCATAAAGCATCTGGTCAGTCTTGTGCCGTTCGTAGTTGGGCAATTGGCGCTGAAAGGTTATCAGAGCTTTGATAGCATCTTCCCATGCTTCAGCTGTCATCAGCTCTTCGATGCGGGCAAGTTCGGTGGCTGGGTCGCCAATGGGACCGGGTGTCACAGTAGGGACAGGTGTTGCCGTGGGTTTGGTAGGCGTTGGTGTGATGTCAGGTTCTGGCGTAACGGCCGTTTCCATTGCCGCCAGCACCTGTTCTTGTAAAGCCAAGGCATCCACATTATCCGGGTCTCGCTCCAGAACCCATTCCAACCGTCGTAACGCCAGCACATAATTCCCCTTACCCGCATCTTCACGGGCCAGTACAACCTGACGCGCCAGTTGTTGTGCCAGCTGGGTTTGTTGTTTTTCCTGCAAGGCAGCTTGCCCGGCCTGCCAGCCCAAATAAGCGACCAAAAAGTACCAGCCCAACAAAGCAGAAATCACCACCAGCAACAACCCCAAACGCCGCAACCAGCGACGCGAACGCCTGGGGAAAACGGCCGATTCCCTCCCTGTCTCATTCAACTCTCTACCTGTCTCAACTTCACTCATACCAAAACACTCAACCCGAAGCAGAAAATAGCCCCTTCAATATACAGGCAACCAGTATAGGCAACCATCCACGATAGTATAACTTTATTTCGCCAACATGTCCCGATACACAGCCACCGTCTGGGCAGCCACCTGTGCCTGGGTGTAATGCGCCAGTACACGCTCCCGTCCCCGTCGTCCCAACTCCAGCCGCAAATCCGGCGACTGCATCAACTGCCATAAATGTTCTCGCAGCGCCGTCACATTCTCCTCCGCAAATGTTAGGCCAGCCGAACCAATCACATTGGGAATCTCGCCACTTTCTGCACCCACCACGGCTACCTCACACGCCATTGCCTCCACCAGTACACGCCCAAATTGTTCCTTCCAGTTTTTTCGGGTGCGAGAAGCCAATACCAATACATCAAGCTGGCGCAGGTAATTGGGCATTTGGGCAGATGTCACCGGCCCATCAAACTGAACCCGCTCCCGAATTCCCAGTTGGTGCGCCAGCTGCTCCAGATACGGCCGTGTTGGCCCAGTCCCCGCAATATGCACCCGCCACACACCCGGCAAGTCAGCCACAGCACGCAACAGCAAATCCTCCCCCTTCTCCGGAACCAATCGGCGATTAGCCGAACCAATCACAAATCCCCGTCCTGGATCACGCCTGGCCGGAGGGTGAAACAGCTCTGGGTCAACCCCAAACTGGGGAATAATCCGATAAGGCCCCTGATACCCCTTGCCACGCCACACTTGCACCGCTTCCCGATTTCCCATAATGGCATAATCGGCGTACTTCAATACATATTGCTCAATTTGGCTAAACGGAAAAGGATAGCGGCGATGCAAATTCTGCCAGCTAAAAAAAAGCGTTTTGGCTCCAATTGCCCGCGCCTGCCTCATGGCTAGCCAGGTGGCCAGGTTGTATGGCTCTTCGTCAATGTGCACAATATCGGGCTTAAACTCTGCCAGTCGTTGCTTAAGCCGCGGGTAATAATACAAGTGAAACTGCCCATTAAAACGAATGGGTTCTACCAGAAGACGATACCCTTTTGTATGACTTCGTTCCAGGGAAACGGTACCGGCCGGATCATGCCAGACAGGTGGGACGATCACCGTCAGTTCTACATCGTCATGGCGGGCTATTTCCTCCAGCTTGGTTTGGTATGCACCCACCAGACAAGCTTTGGATAACATCAATACGCGCATTGTTTATTAGACTCTACTCCGAAAATGAATGAGGCCAAACAGAGCCAGTTTTGTTGCAATTATTATAGTGTAGGGCAGACGGCCGTTTCTGCCAACGCCGCCTTTCATACCACTTCTCTATGCCTGTGTCGACTTTGTGAAAGTTGACACAGATGCTTATTTTGCTATACTTGCTCTGCTTTGACAAACCGCACGGGAAGAGTGAGGTTGTTAATGGAGGAAAAAGGTAGCCCATCCCGACGGGGGTGGGCTTTGTTGTTCATACTGATACTAACGGCCGTTCTTCTTCGTGCCTGGCAGTTGGGCACGTGGCCCCCTGGCCTGTATCGTGATGAAGCGTTCAATGGCCTGGACGCATTGGATGTTCTGGCCGGGAAACACGCACTTTTTTTTCCGGCCAACAACGGCCGTGAACCCCTCTACATCTACCTTACTGCCGTTGCTATCCATTTCTTTGGGCGCACACCTTTTGCTGTTCGCCTGGCTGCGGCTGTGGTTGGTTCAGTAACCACGCTGGCTGTGTGGCAGTTAGGGCGCACCTGGTTCGATAAACAGTCCGGGTGGTTTGCCGCCTGGCTATGGGCAACAATGTTTTGGCCAGTTCATTTGAGTCGCATAGGCTTGCGCCCCATTCTCATGCCGCTTTTTCTGGCCCTTTCGCTCTGGCTGGCAACATTGGCCTGTCGCCGTCGCCATTGGTTTCTCTGGCTGATAGCCGGGTTGGTGTATGGCATGGGGTATTACACTTACCTGGCTTTCCGGTTTACCCCTGTTTTATTGCTGGTTTTGGCTATCTGGCTGGCCTGGCGAGGACACAGGCGTGATTTGTGGCCAGGGGTCATGTGGTTTGGTGTCGGCACGGCCGTTTCTCTCCTCCCCTTGCTCTGGCTAATCTGGCAAAATCCTGCTCTTTTTCTTGGCCGTACCGGACAAGTCTCCATCTTTAATCCCACTATCAATCATGGCGACTTTTGGGGCACGCTGTTCCGCCACATTGGGCGAGGACTAGGTATGTTCCTCTGGCGAGGAGACAGTATCCTGCGCCACAATGCCGCCGGACGGCCAGTATTCGACCCGCTTATGAGTGTTCCCTTTGTAGTTGGGCTGGTTTGGTGCTTCCGAAACTGGAAACGGCCGTTTGCCCTCCTCCCCCTCCTCTGGACACTTACCATGCTTGGCCCAACCATTTTTGCCGAAGACACGCCCCACTTTTTACGGGCAACAGGCGTGTTACCTGGCGTTTTGTTTTTGCCGGCAATCGGGCTAACTCAACTCTGGCAATGGCCGACCTTACCCTCCCGTTTGCGCCAAATCGGCGTGATCTTGCTTTGTGGTGGCAGTTTGTGGCTCACTGTTCGCGACTATGCCAACTATTCCCGGCAACCTGATGTCGCCTACTTATTTGAAACAGCCGCCACAGAACTGGCCCACCAGGTAAACCATGAAGCAGGAGAAACGGCCGTTTATATAGACAATCGCTACTGGTCTGGCTGGCCCTCCATCCCCTTCCTCGTCAATCGCCCCGTCCACATCTTCGAACCAGAAAACGCACCACCAACCTCACTCCCATTACCCGCCAGCATCTACACCTGGCCCTATGCCACCCGCGAATACCTGCCTGCTGCTATCTCTCCACCCATCCTTATCACAGCCGAGGCCGGCCCTCTGGCCCGTGGCGACCTGGAACCTGCGCCATATTCACTCTACACTCGCTACCAGTTCACCCCCATTCAACCAGATACATGGCCTGAACTTGCCCGGTTCGAGCAAAACATACGCCTGCACCGCATCGAAAAAACGCTCCTCTCACCAAACACCTTGCAAGTCACACTTTATTGGCAAGGCCAGATGCCGCCACCTGTTACCGCTTTTGTCCATGTGCGCAACAACGCAAACCGCCTCATAGGCCAAAGCGATCACCCACCGGCAGAAGGACATTGGGCATTTGGCTGGTGGCAACCAGGCCTCATCATTCGTGACCAACATCTCATCCAATTGAATGAATCTGTCAATCCCAACTCAGAATCAGGATTGGCCAATCTCAAAATTCTTGTCGGTCTGTATTACCCGGATACACTGGAACGGTTAGCAGTATTAGACAGTGATAACAATGTAGTTGGTGATACATACGAGGACAATCCATGAATTGCTGGACAAAGGTCATGTTCTGGTTGGTGGGAATAGGCAGCGGGATAGGCATGTTGGTAACAACGGCCGTTTCCCAGCCCCTTCCTACGGCTACACCAGACACCAATGGCCTGATTTACTACGAGGTCCAACCGGGCGACTCCTTATGGAGTATTGCGGCTCGTCACCAGTTATCCCTGTCCGAACTACTGGCCTTAAATAATCTGACCGCTGACGCCATTATCCAGCCAGGCGACAAGCTCATTGTCGGGCAAGGCACACCAGCCCCTACCCCTACCCAACCAACAATGCCCACGCCAACGCTACCACCGCCGACACCTTCGGCTACTCCCTTGCCATCACCCTCCACCAAACTGTGTCTGCTGGCATTTGCCGATGAAAATGGGAATGGCACACGGGATGCAAACGAACCGCTGGAACCTGCCGTTACGATTACGATTTACAACGAAACGGCCGTTGTTGCCAACTACATCACCGACGGCATCTCCGAACCCTACTGCCTCACCTCTCTCCCTGCCGGCACCTACCGCATATCCCGCTCTCTACACCCCGACGAAGTAGCCACCACCCCCAATAACCTTTCCGTCTCCCTGTTTACTGGTCAGACAGTTACCCTGCAATTAGGACAAGGAAAAGCAACCGCCACCCCACAACCCACCCACGAAACAAGCGACAATGAACACACACCAGAAACAAAAACGGCCGTTTCCCCCACTACCACATCCACCGCAACGCCCACCAACCCCACACCACTCACCATCCCACTCATTTTACTCTTCACCCTTAGTGTGATATTCTTTTGGGTTCGGATACAAAATTCAAAAAATCAAAAACAAAAAAAGGGATAGCAATGAAAAAAATCTACCTCACAACCATACTTACCACCCTCACCCTACTACTGCTGGGATTACGTCCTGACACCAGCGCCGCCGAACCAGCATTACAAAGCGGCAACCTTCTCCAAAACCCCAGTTTCGAACAGCCATACAACAGTGATGGGGCCGCCAACAACTGGGTACGCTGGCACCGGGAAAGCAGCCCCGACAAATTCGGTGATTGCACCAACGGCTACCACAAACGCCCACAATGGGGAGCCGCCACCGACTTTGTGCTAGACGGCAGCACCTCCCAATACATAGGCAACAATTGGGACACCTGGGCCGGTGGCGTGTGGCAAACAGTTTCCGTTACACCTGGCGCACGATATCGCTTCTCCTTCTGGGCCTACGGTCGTGGCTCTATGGAAGCTGCACCTGCGCCATCCTACACAGGCCTTAACATGAACATTCGCGCCGGCATTGACCCCAACGGCAGTGGCTTGTGGAGTGATAGCGATGTGGTTTGGGGGCCATCTGGTTCTCCTCATGACCGTTGGGAACAATTCTCCGTAGAAGTTACGGCTACCGGCGACAAAATTACCGTCTTCACCCATGCGGACTGGGCTGTACCGGGTGTTAATCAATGCTATAAATTCCTGTCCACTTACTACGATAAGGCAGAATTGGTAGAAGTGGCACCGCCAGCCACGCCAACTTCGCCGCCACCGCCCACCTCACCACCACCGCCGCCAGCGACAGCCACGCCGGTTATTCCGACTGCCACCCCCACTCCGGCAGATACACCCACCCCGGCACCAACACCTACAAATACACCCTCTCCGACACCCACCGGCGCCACCATTTGCGTAAATGCGTTCGCTGATGAAAATGCAAATGGCGTACATGATGCCGATGAAGGATTTATGGGTGGGGTAACATTTACAATTGCCAATGGTTCACAAATTGTGGGGCAGGCTGTTTCGCCGGGCAAAGATGAGCCGGTTTGCTTTTCCGGGTTGGCGGCCGGTTCTTATCAGGTGGCGCAGCAATTGCCAACACGCCTGGAAATGACAACGGCCGCAAACGCCACCCTGGAAGTTGCTGAAGGAAAAACTTATGGTGTGGAGTTTGGCAGCCGCTTACGGCGAGATGAAAATACGGAACCGGATGTAGTAGCAAATGTCAATACACCTGATACGCAAGTTCCGGCGGCCACGGCCGTTTCCAACGGAGATTCTGCTGCTTCTACCGGACTGGGAGGAACGGCCGTTATCGGGCTGGCTGCTCTCATCCTCGGCGTCATTTTGCTGGGCGTCCTCATCTTTGTCGCTCTGCGCCGTTCCGGAGCCTGATTTGCGGTGACAACCGCCCGCCTGTCTAAACAATTCACTTCCAGACACCTGATTCAGGCGGCCGTCGTGCTTTTGGCATGTGCGGCCGCCTGGCCCTTGTTTGCCCACCCTGGCCTGCTCAACACGCGTGGCGGGGGAGACAGCCCGTTTCTGCTACAACGTGTGCAACAACTGGAAGTTGCGCTGCGGCAAGGCCATTTTCCCGTGCGCTGGATGCCTGATGCCAATTACGGCTATGGGTATCCGTTTTTTAACTTTTATGCACCGCTTTCCATTTACATCACAGTTCTCTTTCGCTTTCTGGGCTTCAGTTATGTCCGAGCCATTGAGCTTTCTCAACTGGCTGGTTTTATTGTGGCTGGCTGGGGAATGTATGTACTGGCCCGACGCTGGTTCAAATCAGAGTTGGCCGGTGGGTTGGCGGCTGTTGCCTATACCTTTGCCCCATTCCACATGGTGAATGTGTATGTGCGGGGTGATTCGCTGGCTGAGTTCTGGGCTATGGCATTTTACCCGCTGGTCATTCTGGCTGCGGATGATTTGTTTGCTGCGTTCCAAAAGGGAGCTGACCGAAAACGGCCGATTGTCCGGTTTAGTCTGGCTTATGCCGCCCTGATTCTAAGCCATAACATTTCTGCGCTTATTTTTACTCCGTTTGTCGGGTTGTATTTGCTCATACGGTGGTGGCAACTGGCCCAAAACCGCTGGCGTCCAAATGTTTGGGGCAGCGTCGTTATCGCTGTTGTGCTGGCACTGGCACTGGCAGCCTGGTTCTTTGTGCCAGCTTTGCGTGAACAGTCATTCGCCCAACTTGAACCGGTGACAGAAGGATATTTTCACTTCAGCAATCATTTTCGGGGGCGTGATCTGGTGCAAACAGGCTTTTTCTTTGATTACAGCCCAAATGGTGGCAAGGCTTTCCGCATGGGATTGGTACAGGCGGTGGTGATGTTACTGGGGTTGGGAAGTTTGCTTTGGCCAGGGAACAGGTTTGTTGCTGTTCCGTATCGTTTGTTTGTTTTGCTTGTCACGCTGGTGGCCACGTTTATGATCACGCCTTTGTCTGGGTCGTTGTGGGCACATTTGCCGCTTGTGCCTTTTACGCAATTCCCATGGCGATTTTTGTCGGTGCAGGCTTTTGGCGGGGCGTTGGCAACGGCCGTTCTTGCTTGTTGGCCTCGTTCACGCTGGATCACCCCAATAACGGCCGTTTTGCTGCTGCTGGCTGCCTTTGGCAATTTACGTACAGACCACCTTCCCCTGACTGATGCCGATATTACGCCAGAAAAGTTGGCGCAATATGAATGGTTTACCGGCAATATTGGCAGCACGGTAAGCGCGGAGTATCTTCCCCCAACTGTCAAGCCTCGTTACTATACGGGTGCATGGCTAAACACAGGCGAACGGTTTGCCCCCCACTGGCTGGCAGGTACAGGAAAGGTATTGGCACAACCGCAAGCAGGGGGAACGCGGCTTGCATGGCGTTTGGACGTACAAGAAACGGCCGTCGTTCTCTTTCCTGTTATGTACTGGCCTGGCTGGCAGGCACAGGTAGATGGCAGCCCGATTCCTATTGAGCCAGCAAATGACTCAGGCCTCATTACAGTAAAACTTTTGCCCGGCACTCACCTGGTTACATTTCGGCTGGGGCGTACACCTGTGCGTCTGTGGGCAGAGTTGCTCTCTCTAACGGCCGTTTTGCTGGCAATATGGCTGTATCGTCCCCGACTGGCCTTGCCGAATCGGCGCTTGATTTTGCTGGCAGGCAGCGGGCTGTTACTCAGCGCAGGTCTTCGCTTTTGGCCAACACAAACGCTGGCTCCGCATAACCTGACGTGGGATTTTGCCCAGATGGGATATTTGCATCATGATACGAATGGGGTGCTTTACGATAATGGGGTGCGGCTGGTGTCGTACCAGTACAGCGCGGAGGAAGTAGAAGCGGGGGAGACATTGACTGTGTGGGTAAATTGGGAAGATGATGGAAACACGGCCGTTTCTGCCACACTCCAGCTTGTTTCACCTGCCGTTAATCGTTTTGATAATGTCCCCCCTGTCGTTGCCAGCACCCAACTTGTCACGCCTCAAACCGCATACCATCTATCCATTCCAACCAATGCCCCTGCGGGCTTATTTGTACCACGCCTTACTGTGGAAAACGGCCGTCCATTATTGCCTTCCGGACAAACAAGGGGGGATTTATTCTTACGGCCTGTACGCATCAGGGCCACCCATTCAGAGCCATCTGGGGAAAACGGCCGTTCTCTGGATGTTCGCCCCGTTCGAGTTATGTTAACTAACCCGCGAACGTTGTTCGTACAATTAGCGTGGTACACGGCTAAGCCACAAACCCACAACTACAATGCTTCCTTGCGGCTGGTGGATGCCACCGGTCGCCAATATGCCCAGTCTGATATCCAGCCCGGTTTTGGCTTTTTGCCAGCCATGCTCTGGCCTTCAGGCGAATGGGTGAATGACTGGCTGACCCTCTCCATTGCGGACGATGTGGATGCAATCGAGCCTTACACACTGCTGGTACAATTGTATGTATGGCAAACTGGCGAGCCGGTATTGACTCGTCAGTTGGGTAAACTGGCACATGAAGCAGGGAAGTTGGTTTGGTTGCCACCGGAGCCGGTTTTTTCGCTGCCGGAGAATGTAGCCCTGACGGAGGAAACGGCCGTTTTTGGCCCAACAACCGCAAGCACATTCCAGCCACTCATCCAGCTAATTGGTTACCAGTGGACACAAACAAATGACCAATTGGCGTTAACCCTTTATTGGCAGGCATTGACCACTGGTGAAGTCGATTACACCCGCTTTGTACATCTGGTTGATCCGGCCACCAATACGATTGTCGCCCAACAAGACAATTATCCGGTGCAAGGCACATACCCAACAGGGCAATGGACAACGGGGGAAATTGTGGCTGACCCGATAACATTGTCTCTAAATGATGTGCCGCCAGGCGATTACGTGTTGATGACCGGATTTTATCGAAACATGGGAAATGGTGTATTGTCCCAATTAACGGCCGTTTTGCCAGACGGCACTCCCTTGCCCGATGATCGCAAGCCACTTTCGGCCGTTATCCACATTCCACCCAATCCCTAACCTGTGAGTAAAATCTTCCCCTGTCGTCCCGGCCGTTCCGCATGGAGAACGGCCGTTTTATACGCGGCCAAATCATAGGTTGCTTCTACCGGTGGCTGCAAATGCCCTTCTGCCATCAACCCCATCAAAGATTGCAACACCGTAATCACATGCGTCGGGGCATGACGACGAAACCAACGTGTCAGCCAAAAACCACGTACTGTCGTTTCCTTAAAAATCATTTCTCCAGTATGAATAGGCGTTGGTTCCAGACTCAAAAGGCCATACACCAGCATCGTTCCCCCAGTCTGCAAACAACTGGCTGCCAGCGCCCCCGTGCGCCCGCCTACCGCATCCAGCGCACCTTTAACCCCTTTTCCATTTGTCACCCCCATCACCTGGGCGACTACGTCCTCATCCTCTGTACAAATAACCGCATCAGCCCCCAAAGCCAACAATTCATCTACCTGTTCACGTCGTCGGACAAAGTTAACTGTTTTGTACCCTTTTAGGCGGGCTATTTGCAATACCAGTCGCCCCAATGTAGAGCCGGCGGCCGTCTGTAATACCCAGTCTCCTTCCTGCAAACCCAGTTCTTCTGTAAGCATAACCCAAGCGGTAACCGGGTTAACCACAAATTGAGCGGCCGTTTCGTCCGCCACTGCATCAGGCACAGGCAAAAGCTGGGCAGGATTGGCAATCACATATTCTTGCCAGGTGCCACTTACCCCTAACGGAATTACCCGCTGGCCTACCTGCCAACCGGTAACACCTTCACCAATTGCATCAATATACCCTGTACCCTCAAAGCCAGGCGTAGCCGGTAGTTCGGGCAAACGGCCGTATAATCCACTCACCGTCAACAAATCTGATGGATTCACAGAACGATGCGTCAGACGCACCCGCACCTCACCAGCAGCCGGTTCAGGCACAGGCACTGTTTCCAGTCGCAACACATCAGCCGGTTTACCAAATTGAGAAAAGCGAATCGCCCGCATCATGCCACACTCTCCAAAAATTTCACAGCCCTCTCCACACTCTTCTGAGGGCTTACTTTATACTGAACGTCAACAATCTTGCCATCTTCGTCAATGATAAAATGGCTGCGAATAATGCCCATAAAAGAACGGCCGTACAACTTTCTCTCCCCCCACACCCCATACTTCTCCGCCACCTCATGGGACGGATCAGACAACAGCAAATAGGGAAAACCCTGTGCCTCCTTCCACTTTGCCAATGCCTCTGGCAAATCAGGACTAATCCCCAGCACAACACCATTTGCCTGCGTTACAACAGCATAATTATCCCGAAACCCACACGCCTGCCTTGTACAACCCGGCGTATTCGCTCGTGGATAAAAAAACAACACGACCCGCTTCCCCCGAAAATCAGACAACCTGACCAATTCCCCCCCATCCGAAAGCAATTCAAAATCTGGTGCTTGATCACCCTTTTGTAACATCAATACCTCCTTGCAATTTCCTGCAAAAAAATTGTACAATGTTCTTGCATCACTTGTTGTATCCAAATCTTTATAACCATTTTCTAACCGGGTTCGGTACCCCTGTACTATACTTTATTGCACCATTTCTTCATACTATTTACACGAGGAGATTTTTTCTTTTTGACCATCAATTCTGACCACACACAATTGCTCGCTGGCAACCTCAAGTGGTACTAAAAAGGAGGTTTTATCTCATGCAAAAGTTAACTCGAATGCTTGGTACGTTTTTTGGCTTTATCTTGCTGGCTTCCACCTTGTTATTCATGCACCAAATCGCAATAGCCGCCCCAAACGCCCCCACAGGTATTAACCAATTCAGCATCGCCCCTGATCCCAAATTGCCTGGCGGGTCTGTTACTGGCACAATGAATATTGATGTAAATCCTGGTGGTGCATCTTCTACAAGATTTTGTCTTTACAAATCTACCGGATTACTTGGTACACTCCCCACAGATATTACATTAACTTTTGTGTCCGGTTTCAGTTCAACAGATGTTACATTTACTGGGAGCACACCTGGGACAACTTGTCCCTCTTATTCAGGTTTAGAAGCCAGATTATACAGTGCGAATACCACAAATGGCGGTGGCTCCATACCAGCAAATAGCACAACTACATTGTTTGGTACATTTAATTACCCAATTAATGCTTCGCAACCAGCGGGACTTTATACATGGCGTTTGATTATAGAACATCCAGCCAGCAGTCCAAACGCTCTGGATGACACATTAACTATTTTAGGACCAACGGCCGTTAATCTTCAGGGTATTAGCGGGCAGACAGGCAATCACTGGGCACTTAGCTTGCCCGTTCTATTCCTGCTCGGCAGCACAACATTCATCCTCATTCGCCGCAAGCGCCGCCTGACCTGATCTGTCAATAGATCTCCCTATCGCAAAGCTTCAGCCCCTCGCTTTTGACGAGGGGCTTTTTGTTTGAGCAATTTGGGAACCTTTTTGTGCTGTCAGGCGTCTATTAGGTGTAATAGACAAATTGTATTAACAGATTTCACGTTAACCGGTTGACAGCCTGAAAGCACTATTTTTTGTATGTTATAAACAGGTGGTCGCTTTCCAGTAGTGTTGAGGAAATTCGTTTCTTCAGCAGGAGGAGGTCGAAATGCCAACACTATATATGACGATTTGGTCTTTAACTGTCCTGGCAGCACTGGGTATTACCCGGCTGCGCAACTGGATGCAAATGATTGTGGCAACAATTATCACAATTCTGGTGCTTGTTGTTAGCCAAACAGTTTTCATCCAGCTTTCTTATTCGGTTGGCATCGATCCCGGCTTTGTGCTCTCCAACCCGGAATTGTATTTGCGGCAAGGTCCTGTGGGCTGGCTGGCGTTACTGGTTATGCCGTGCGGCTGGCTGGGGCCGGTGTTAGGTGTAGGGCTGGTACAGCATTGGGGCAATAGCGACGAGTTTGTAATGGAGTAAGTTCTATGATAGCCAGCACCAGTATTTTTTGAATCACATTGTGTGTATTGGTAGTAAAGGCCACCTTTGGGAGCAGGTGTGAAGAAATTGTCTTCGCACCTGTTTTTTGTTTTTGGGAGAGCAGGGGAAAACAAGAAGCTGCTGATGATTATGATGGCACATGCATAACAAACCGCAAGAGTAGATGGAAAATACGCTGGAGAATGCTTTTTTGAGGATGAACAGCCAGGCTTTGCTCCATGAGTGCGATTGCTTCTAACCAGCGTGCCTGGCGTAACCGCAATAAACTGCACGCTCGTAAAACCTGGCTTTGTCTGAGAGGATCGTTGGTTTGGGCGAAAAGTTCCGCCGCTTGCTGGTAGTAGTGGGCAGCCTCTTCGGGACGGCGGGTGGCTGCATAGAGGTCACCCAAATTACCAAGAACTTGTGCCTGGCGATTTAGATCGCCCAACTGGCGGAAAATTTGTTGGGCTTCGTTGAGTGCATGAATGGCTTCTTCGTATTGGCGGCGTAAACGGTGAATGACACCGATGTTGTTGAGCATTTCGGCCTGGCCGATGTTATTGTTGGCTGTTACGTAAGCGGTAACGGCCGTTTCAAATTTCGCCAATGCAGCATCATACGCCCCTTGTTCAAACAACTGCATCCCTTCCTCTTTCAGTATCTCTGGATCCGTCCCATTCATACCTTACTCCAAAACAAAAATGGCAGCCTCATCTCTGCCATTCTTGTTCGCCTGCTTCTTCTGCACCCACCTCTCTAAAAAGTAATATCCAGGATACTTTCTGCTACCTGACGCAACTTTTGCACATCCATTTCACTCAACTTTTTGGCTGTTTCCAAATAAGTAACATTGGTGGGGTTGCAAAGAAACGCCTGCATTTCTGGTGGCAATGAAGCAAAAATCTTTCGTAACCGCTGTTCTGCCTCATGGCGCCCAAGCGGGCCATGCTGGTCATCCACAAAATAACTCACAGGTATTTCCAAAAAGGCACAAATTTTTTCCAGATGCAAATACGGAATTGGCTTCAGGCCAGCCTCGTACTCATTAATGAGCGACTCCGCCACCCCCAGTTCGGCCGCCACGTCAGCAACAGAACGGCGTGCCTGTAATCGTAATTGCCGCAGTAACACACCAATGACCCGATGTCGGAGAGTGACAAAATTGGTGTAATCCACTTTTTGTTCTTCTTCCAGCTTTTCCGTACCCCAAAAGTACCCCATTGGCACTTTGAAAAACAAGGCCAGTGCTTCAATTTCGGGCAGAGATACCGGATATTCACCTGTTTCAATTTTTTGGTATGTTTCTGGTGTAATCCCCAACACTTGGGCCGACTCAGAGACATCACGACGAGCATATTCTCGGGCTTGTCGGATTAATGCGCCTAATTTTTGGGCTCTCTCGGTATTTATCTGGTTCATAGCATATGGCCTTGTGGATTTCTGGTGCTGGCACTCCCATTACAAATACGTTTGCTAACATTATGCCAAGTTGGCATTGATATTAGCACAAGAAAAGGTGATTCACAAGAAGGAATTTGGCAGTGCCTGAATTGTTTCAAAATTGCTGTTGCCATCTAACCACTTTGGCTTACAATTAGCGTATCGTATCGTGATCCCCGTATTGTTATGATTTTTGCTGTTTCCCAAATGCTAGGTGATGAGCTGTTGTCTATGAGTTCTGTTCTGGAAGCAATCCAAAAAGAAGTGAACCGGTTGCGTCAGATTCGCCTGCTGATTGTGGAAGATGATGTGGGCACGCGGCTGTTGCTGGAAAAACAGTTGGGTGAGTTGTACACAGTGGTATCGGCGGAAAACGGCCGTTTTGCCCTCACTATCGCCCGTGAGAACCCTCCCCATCTTATTTTAATAGACAGCACCTTGCCCGACATAGACTCCTTTGAACTCTTGCAAGCGCTTCGCCATGACATCTCAACTATCCATACACCCATCTTATTCCTGGGCGCATCTGAAGAAAGCCGTCGCCAAAAAATGAAAGCCCTGGAACTGGGCGCTGACGATTTCATCCCCAAACCATTCGATATTGATGAAATTCGATACCGAATTCGGAATTTACTCCCACAAATGCAACATGCAACAGACCTGATTACCGGCCTGCCTACCTGGCTGGATATTGAGAGTGTGTTACAGGCCTGTCTGAAGACACAGGGATGGCACTTGATTTTATTCACAGTAGCACATTTGGCCGAGTATCAGGATTGTTACGGGTTTATTGCCGGAAATAATATGCGGCGAACAACGGCCGATTTTTTACGCAAATTGCTGGAAACTCAGGGCACATCTCAAGATTTTTTAGGATATGTGCCAGACAAATACTTCTTTTTTATCACCTATACAGACCCTCACATTATTGGGCGTCAGGCACAGGCAGAATTCAAACGTGCCCAACACAGTTTTTATGAATTGGCAGATATCGCCCTGGGTGGCATCCGTTTGCCAGATGGCTCTCTAGCCCCATTAGCCACTTTGGCTTATACAGTTGTCTCCGCCGATTTGCAACAGTTCGACGATGTAATTGCAGTGGTGAAAACGGCCGTTTCCCACCACCAATCCCCCTAAACAAAAAGGGAGCGACCATTCAGCCACTCCCCTTTCCAAAACACACATGCCCTAAATCAGCCAATCACATCGCATCGGCCGTTTCCTCACGATGCACCTCATCCACCTGCACCGGTTCCAGCCGGGCAAACGTCAGGTGGTCATCCGCCACATCAATCAAAATACGATCCCCATGCTGGAACTCACCTTGCAACAATTGGATAGACAACGGACTTTCCACATATCGCTGAATGGCTCGCTTAAGCGGACGCGCACCAAAATCCTTATCATACCCTTGTTTAGCCAGCCACTTTTGTGCAGCTTCCGTTAACTCAATCGAAAGCTGCCCATGCTCTGCCAGCCGTTTCTGCACTTCCTTCACCTGCAACTTCACAATTTCCACCACATCTTCTTCAGTCAGCGGCTCAAAGATAATAATCTCGTCAATACGGTTAATAAACTCTGGCCGGAAAGTACGCTTCAACGCTTCCTCAATACGCTTGTGATCTTCGCGCTCATCTTCAGTACGTGCCCCTGCAAAGCCCAATGCCCCAGACTTGCGCACAAAAGATGTACCCACATTACTGGTCATAACAACCACCGTATTCCGGAAGTTTACCGTGCGCCCTTGTCCGTCAGTCAAACGGCCGTCATCCAGCAATTGCAACAAAGCATTCCACACATCCGGATGCGCCTTCTCAATCTCATCAAACAGCACCACCGAATACGGCCGTCGTCGCACCGCCTCCGTTAACTGCCCCCCCTGCTCATACCCAATATACCCTGGCGGCGCACCAAACAGCCGACTCACCGTATGCTGCTCCCGATACTCACTCATATCCACCCGAATCAAAGCATCCTCATCCCCAAACAAAAACTCCGCCAACGCCTTCGCCAACTCCGTCTTACCCACACCCGAACTTCCCAGAAAAACAAACGAACCAATCGGCCGTCTTGGATCACGCAAACCAGCCCGACTCCGGCGAATCGCATCCGCCAGCGCCGCAATCGCCCGATCCTGCCCTACAATTCGCTCATGAAGACGCTCTTCCATATGCAGCAGCTTTTCCGCTTCCGTCTCCATCATTTGCGTCACCGGGATACCCGTCCAGGAAGCCACAACCTCAGCAATATCCTCGGCATCCACCACCTCATCCAGCATATTTTCCTGCTTCCATCTCTCCCGCTTATCCAAAAACTCCGTTTCCAACCGCAACCTTTCCGCCCGCTTCACCGCAGCCCGTTCATAATCCCGTACCGTATGCGCCTCCTCTTCCTCCAAAGCCAACTGATCCAATTGCATCTTCAACTCTTTCAGATCCGGAGGCAATGTATGCAACGCCACACGCAACTTGGCCGCTGCCTCATCCATCAAATCTATAGCCTTATCCGGCAAATGGCGGTCGGTTACATACCTGTCAGACAATCGTGCCGCAGCTACCAATGCATCATCCGAAAACTTAACCTGATGATGCGCCTCATACCGATCGCGCAAACCGCGCAACATCTCAATCGTCTCTTCCACAGACGGCTCATCTACAAATACCGGCGCAAACCGGCGCTCCAGCGCACTATCTCGCTCAATATATTGACGATATTCATCCAAAGTAGTCGCCCCAACACACTGCAACTCACCACGAGCCAGTGCCGGCTTCAGCATATTGCTGGCATCCATAGCTCCCTGGGCAGCACCAGCACCAACCACTGTATGCAACTCATCAATAAACAGGATAATCTCCCCTTGTGCCCGCTGAATTTCTTCCATAGCTGCCTTCAGCCGTTCTTCAAACTCTCCCCGAAAACGGCTGCCGGCGATCATCGCCCCTAAATCCAAAGAGACAACACGTTTGTTCAGCAGGTTTTCCGGTACATCACTGGCTATAATTTTTTGTGCCAACCCTTCGACAATGGCTGTTTTACCAACACCTGCTTCACCAATGAGAACCGGATTGTTCTTGGTGCGGCGGCTAAGCACCTGAATAACTCGCAGGATTTCTTTATCCCGTCCAATAACTGGGTCCAGGCGACCTTCACGTGCCAATTGGGTTAAATCCCGGCTATATTTTTCCAGTGTGCGATATCGGCTTTCTGCCTGACGGTCTGTCACGCGCTGCCCTCCTCGCATTGTTCTGATGCCTTCCAATACGCGTTCTCGTGTCACGCCAAATTCTTGCAAGATGCGTGCAGTGGGCGTGTTGCGTTCGCTGAGCATGGCCAGGAAGATATGTTCTGTAGAGATGAATTCGTCTTTAAGCCGGTTGGCTTCTCCCTGGGCTAGTTCCAGTATGGTGCGAATTCGGGGTGTGTAGAATATCTGGCCAATGCCTTGGCCATAGACGGCAACTTTGTGCCCCCGCCGTAATTCTTCGTCTAGTCGGGCACGCATAGCGGCTGTGTCGATCCCCAGGTCGTCAAGGATTTGAGGAACTGTGCCGTCAGTTTGTTCCAGTAATGCCAGGAAAAGGTGTTCGGTATCTACCTGGTTGTGTCCATAACGCTGCACGATTTCGTAAGCTCGTGCGGCGGCGTCTTGTGCTCGCTCTGTAAATCGGTCAAATCGCATAGGTTTTTCCTTTCAATTGTGTTTCTTTGATTTTTGGTTGTTGCGTAGTTGAGTTGCTATGATTTTGACATTTTGTTTGAATGAGTATATCTGATAAAAGTTGGATTCTTATAAGAATTGGTAATTGTTATAAAACTCGGATGCCTTCGGCATCGTATCCGTCGCCCCAGGCAAGTATTTTGTGGGGGGTGATTTCGATGAGTTGCCAACTGGCGGTGTCGTCGTACCGAAAGTCCCATTCGTATTTGTGGTAGAAGTAGTCGGCGAGGGTGTCGATGGTGTTGCGGGGGGCGACGTGGGCTTCGCCTTCAATGATGATGACGTTGGCGGTGTCGGGTAAGGCCAGGGCGACGCGTTGGTTGTGGTACATGTTGGTGTATTTTTGGGTTTCGCGGCCGGTGGCGATGTAGATTTTGCCGTCTAGCCAGATGAACCAGACGGGCACGAGGTGTGGACGGCCGTCGTAGCGAACGGTGGCTATCCAGATGGTCATTTCTCTGCCCAAACGGGCCTCGATGGCTCGCCAGCGAGCCGGGTTACGTCGTTTCACGAGGTAAATTATACTGCAAGCGGGTTTTCTGGTCAGGGTGAAGTCGGCCGTTTTTCCAGTGAATGGTGCCGGTTTTTATGGGAATGTTCAGTAATTGTCTGGCCAGTTTATGGAATTTGTGTTCGTTTCCGCTGGTTAATAGATGGATTTGGCCTTGTTCTTGTCGGCTGGTTAGTGCCTGATGTTGTTGTAATACGCGGCCTGTTTGCCGGGCAACGGCTGGGGCGGGATCAATGATGGCAACGGCCGTTCCTACAATACGCTCGATTACCGGCAATGCAAACGGATAGTGTGTACACCCCAACACAATTGTATCAACGCCAGCCGTCAGCATCGGCATCAAAAAACTTCGCAGCAATGCTTCTGTTTCTGGTGTATCAATCGCTCCTGCTTCTATTTGCTCCACCAATCCGACACATGGATTTTCGAACAAGACAACATCACGGGCATACCGTTCCATCAACGTTGCATACCGCTGACTGACAAACGTACCGGCCGTTGCTAACACCCCCACCTTGCCACTACGTGTCTGGTGTGCTGCCGGTTTTACAGCTGGCTCCATTCCCACAAATGGCACTTGGGGAAATGTCTCTCGCAGCCAGGTGAGTGCGGCTGCCGAAGCTGTGTTGCAGGCAACCACCACCAATTTAACCCCTATTGTAAGCAGAAAACGGGTAATTTCCCCTGTGAATGCCCTTACTTCTGCCGCAGGTCTGTGGCCATAGGGAACATGTGCCTGATCGGCAACATATATCAGGTTTTCATGAGGAAGTTGCTGGTGAATGTGGCGCAAAACCGACAACCCGCCTACACCTGAATCCAGAATGCCTATTGGTAAATCGGGTTGTAAACGGCCGTCCCGCCCGACACTATCAGACATGTCCATTTTGAGCGACACCAACCAGCGCCTCAAACAAGGCCAGCATTCGTCGATCATCCTGTACCAGATTTTCCGGGTGCCACTGTACCCCAATCGCAAAGGGATGATCTGGTACTTCCACAGCTTCAATCAATCCATCGGGCGCCTTGCCCACAGCCACCAGTTCCGGTGCCAGATCACGAATACCTTGATGGTGCAAGCTGTTTACACCAATTTCGGCCGTACCCACAATTTGCGCAATTCGCGAATTTCCTTCAAGCAAAACAGAATGCGCCACATGATTACGCGGGTGATCGGTCGTGTAATAATAATCATGTTTAATAGCCCCCGGCATACGGGCCATTACATCCTCCCATAATGTTCCACCCAAGGCAACATTCAACACCTGATGCCCACGACAAATAGCCAGCAAAGGCTTCTTCTGATTAACCGCCAGCCGTGCTAAAAAGAGTTCCGTTCGATCTCTTTCATGATCAACTCCACGAATCGTCTCGTCGTGTGAACCATGATAAAGACGCGGGTTAATATCACCGCCACCAGGCAAAAGCAACCCATCAATACGAGAAAAAATTTGCAACAACGCATCTTCATCAAGCCCTAGCGGAATGAGTAGTGGGATGCCTCCAGCAGCAATAATAGCGTTGATGTAAGATGGCATAAGGCCAATGATGTCCAAAGAACGGCCGTATTCCAAATTCCGCACTACCTTATGATATGTCGTACAACCAATAATTGGTGCTCTTCCATGACGATTCACTTGAAAAGAACCCATTCAAAAACAATCTCCCTCTTATTCCAGATAAACAAAAAGGGTGAAAGCTTAAAGCTTTCACCCCTCTAATTATACTAGAGAATTTACAAAGGCAGAACGGCCTGAAAGTACTCCACAGGCAACACGGCCGGAGCACAAAACACAGTCACAAAATTAAAAACGCTTTTCCCGCAAACGGGCTGCCTTCCCGCGCAAATTACGCAAGAAGTAAAGCTGTGCCCGGCGCACATGGGCGTGGCGATGCACCTCAATTTTCTCAATCAGTGGCGACCGCATCAAAAAGGTTCGCTCTACTCCCACGCCATTAGAGGCAATACGACGAACCGTAAAATTCTTATTGTTGCCAGAATTGCGAACGCGAATAACCGTGCCACGCACCATCTGCACACGCTCGTTACGTTCTCCCACATTAATGCGGACGTGCACAGTCACACTGTCACCCACTCGAACTTCCGGCAAATTTTCATTGTCTTCTTTATCAAACGCTTTCAAAAGTAAATCAGACATGAGCGCACTCTCCGACCTGTTGTAATCAGCCACCTGTGAGCAGCCTGGTAAAAACATGCGTGCAGATGACTGTTTTTGACAATACACATAAAGATAGCCCGCCATGCGGGCTAGAGCCACAACTATACCACGCCTTCAGACGCATGGCAAACAAAATCAGACAAAATACATACCGAAAATACGGCTGCATAAATAAAACAAAAAAGCCCCGTGCCATCCAGTCACGGGGCTAATTTTATCCAGGACGTCCTGTCTTATTTGGCTTTTTTCAAGACCGGCAACCCATTACGTGTTTCGGAGACAACGTAACCAGCCGGCACTGCATCCAACGCGCCGTCTTTGACTTCTTTAGCAAAAAAGTAGATAGATTGCGTACGGCCGTTTTTCAACGTCGTCTCACGCTTGTGCAAAAAATACGTTGTTCCTTTGGAATTCTGTACACTATAAGCC
>RFGV01000289.1 GCA_003696605.1 Chloroflexota bacterium
ATGTGAAGATAGGGAACCACCCGTAAACCGAGGGTGTAATGGTGTACCAGAGTACCGCGCACGGTAATTTCAAATTTGCCAATGGGTCGGTTTCCCAGTAATTTGGGATGAGCTAAATCGAGACGCAGCGTATCCTCTTCTCGTCGGAACGGTAAATCTTTGAGGATAAAAGTTCGATACCCCGCTGGTTGGGCATTACCTCCCGCACGAATGGAAATGCGCCAACGGTGGGGTTGGATCGTATGGATAACCAATTCTGGCGGTTGTCCACTGTACAGCGGGTATTCGTTGTGAGAAGCGGCGGGCAAAGGCTGTATACCGCCATCGAGATACGGCCGTTTGCGGCCTTGTTCCCGCACTATTGTCAACTCGTGACCATCTAGTTGCAGTTTACCAGGAGCCAGTTGCCATACTTCTAGTTGATAGTTTTCCCAATTGCCAGTCAGATGGGGCAAATCCCTAATTTTTCGGCTATTTCCCTCCTTTACCTGAAGACGAGTTCCCTGTGGATAGAGTAGCCATCGTTTTCCAGGGTGATAACGCTTCTGTTCATCCAAAGCATCCGCTTCATAATCATCAAACGGTGTAAATATGAGCAGTGGTAGATCACCCAGACCCGGTAAAGTCCAGCTTTGCAGTTCTTTTTCGTCTGCCTTGAGTTTAACTGTATATGTTTTGGCTGGTGGAATGGGTACAATTGTGGTAACTGAATACTGATAGCCATTTTCAATTCGCTGACGGATAGTATGGTAAGTCGAAGTATCATGTTCGGTAGAGACGATCCACACCAATGTTTGTGGGGATTGTTGGGTGGGCAGTTGCTGTGAAGGCAAAAATAAAGTCAGGCCCGTTGTAAAAGGAGCCAAGGTGAGGAACGGCCGTTGCAGGCGGACTGCTGAGCGAGACGGCCGTTGTCTTACCTGTACTTCACGTTCTTCCCGCCACTGCCAGAAAGCTTGCAGCACCCGTTTTGGCAAATCCAACAAGTCGGCTTCTTCCTCTGTATCAGCATAGAATAGCTCCAGACAGCGGGCCACAAAATCATCAGCGACAGCCCCGCCATACTGCAAAAAGCGGGATACTGGCCGTCTCAATTTACTCAGATGGATTTCTGGCTCTTGCCGCCAGACAGAAAGCAGCGTCTGGGCATCAAGGCTGATTTGATGGGGCTGCACTTCGTAGTCGTAAAGGAAATCAAAAAATTCGCCTAGAAATTCATTGGGGATACCTCCGTGAAGCAAAATAGG
>RFGV01000290.1 GCA_003696605.1 Chloroflexota bacterium
CCTTTGACCATGGCCGTACCGCCAATCTCGTAGCCAGTGCCCTCGGCCGGGAAGCTCAATTCCAGGGGTAAGCCCTTTTCGATCTGGGCCACAATGTCGTGGGAGAAGACTATGGCTACGGCGCCTTCGCCAGCGCCCACAAAGCGGGCCGGCGCAGAACCGCTTTTGGTGAACTGCAAAACGTTGGCAGCCAGAGCGCGCTCATACTCCCAGCCAGCATCCTCACCCTTCATTTGGATAATCGTACATAGGGCTGTATAAGAAGTGCCGGAACTGGAGGGGTGAGCTACCAGAATTTGCCCTTTCAATTCCGGTTTAATCAGGTCATCCCACGAGGTGGGAGCCGACATTTCGGGGTGTTCGGCCAGGTAATTGGTATTGGTGGCAAAGCCCAACGTGCCGATATAAATACCGTACCAGGAGTTATCTTCGGCCTTCATCAACCTTGGATCCCGTAGATTAACCGCGTTGGGCGATTCGTAGGGTTCGAGCAAGCCCTCTTGGGCCGCGGCAATGTAGCTATCGATGGGGCCGCCCCACCAAACATCAAACTGGGGGTTGGCCGCTTCGTTGCGCAGCCGGGTCAGCGACTCGCCGCTAGACATGCGCACCCAGTTGATGACAATGCCGGGGTAGAGCTTATTGAACTCACCCACCATGCCCTCGCACCACTCCAGGTCAACCACGCACAGCAAGTCCAGTTCGCCGGTAATATCCGCCGAACCGGTGACCGTAGCCGCCGACCGTTCGGCAGCAAATTGCTCAAGCAGCGCAGCTGCCTCAGCCTCATCTGGTATCCAGAGCTTTTGGCCAACTTCAATAATGTTAGGGTCGGTAATAACGGCAAAGCTATCATCCGTTTCTGCTTTAGCCAGGGTTGCTTTCCAGATCACCGGCCAGGCCAACACATCGCCATAATTCTTTTCGGCCAACTTACTCAACCAGTCATCAGCCTGTACAATATATTCCTGCCCACCTCCTTGAGGCAACGGACTCGCTGCGCTGGCAACCCCAATTATTAAAGTGGACAAAAATAACGCTACTAACAACAAACTAAATATCTTTTTCATTAGATTACTCCTCCTTGGACGGAAAAATAAATTTGCCACAAATGTTGAACAGACAAACTTAAAAGATGATCGATAGGTAACCCTCCTTTCTAATTTCTAATTCTAAAAAAATACGCTCTATTTAGGGCAAGCGCCTGGTGGCAACTGGCCTACTGAACCAATGGGGCGGTTGATGCGCGAATAACAAACTGTGGCTCAATAATTTCTGGGGCAACCATTGTGTCCCCTTTGATCAGTTTAAGCAACATTTCAACCGCGCTTTTGCCAATACGGTAAGTTGGCTGTCGAACCGTAGTTAAGGGAGGGTGATAATAC
>RFGV01000291.1 GCA_003696605.1 Chloroflexota bacterium
AACAGACGGCTTATCTCCGAAAAAGATTATCAACAGGCTTATTCAACTGCAGACCGTCTGGCCGCGATAATTCACGGTTTGACCCGCGCTCAAAAGCGGAACCGATAGGGATAGGGATAGGGGATTTCCGCTATCGCTATCGCTATCCCTATCCCTATCACTACCGCTATCCGACAATATACCACGGTTTAACCGGCGCGACATCCCTGTCAACGCCCCACACACGCCGTTTTTTTAAATCTTCTCTGGAAAGTACATAAAACCGCACATCATCTTCTTTCAGGTTGACCAGCTTTTTAAGCCGGATACGGAGCCGGCGATAATCCTCGGGTTTCAATTCGCACTCAAACACGCTGTACTGCACGTGCCGTCCAAAATCTTTCAGAGTTTTCATCACTTTGGTGCGTCTTTTGTCATCAGGAATATCATAACTGACCACAATAAACATTAGCCGCATTTCCCTTTACCCGCCCCATCTGTCAGGGCTTCGTTAGCCAGCGCGTCCGCCAAACGGTTGGCCTCACGCGGGATGTGAATATACTGCACCTCTCTGAATTTACGGGCCAAACGGCAGGCATAGGTGTGCCACGAGCGCAAGGCCTTGCTTCGCACCGAAAACCGGCCAATCATCTGCCCGATCACCACCTCGCTATCCATGTAGACACGCAGTACGCGAGGCCGGTAGCGTATCGCTGTTTCCAGCGCCAGCACCAGGGCCGCGTACTCTGCCTCATTGTTGGTCATCGGCGGCAGACTCTTCTTCACCAGGCCAATGATTTCATTCCGGGCATTGCGCACCACCACCCCCAGACCGGTTCCGGTGTGGTTGTCGCCAATGCCGCCGTCACAGTACACCGATAATTCTTTCTCGCGTTTACGAAAGAGCGCCATTTTTCATCAAAAAAGGTTGATACTGTTGCTCCTGGTCCAGCATCAGCCGGGCCAGCCGGCGCACCTGAAGCTCTATCACCCGACGGAGCGAAGTTCGTCCGCCGGCGTCACGATGGGGCGCTTTATCTCCGCAACGCTGTTCGTACCGCTGGATCAGGAGATTCATCATCCGGGCTTTCAGCCGGACCGGCTGGTCTGGACGGCGGGTATGCTCAAAATCGGCAGTGGACATCTGTCCCGTCTGTAAAATATCCAGTACTATCAGGTCAACAATAATGGGCCGGAACTCTTCCATCATATCCAGGGCCAGCGAGGGGCGCCCGTAATCGATAGTATGGAAAAATCCCAAATAGGGATCCAGCCCCACCACTTGCACCGCGGCCGTTACATCTTTTAACAAAAGACTGTAACCAAAACTCAATAAGGCGTTTACCGGGTCGGGGGGCGGGTAATATTTGCGCCCTTGAAACCCAAACGTATCCGGCAGTAACGCCTGAAAAGCGGCCCAATAATCTGCGCCGGCTTTGCCCTCATAGCCGCGCAGAGAGTCCACGTTTTTCGCCCGCCGGGCCTGGTCCAGCATGCGTTTGATTCCGGACAGGGAGCGCTGCACCACGACCGGAGACGCTCCTTGTTTCACCTGCGCCTGCAGCACAAACAGTTGGTTATGCAGTTTGCCGCTGACCACCTCCCGCGCAATCGACAGGGAAACTTTCAAGTCGCTCATCTTCTGCAGTTGGGCGTGGCGCAGTCTGGCAAATTTGGAGCCGGTATGTATCAAACGCCCCCTGAATTTGCCGTAGCTGGATAGAAAGACAACATCCACTTCCTTTTGCAATAGCATCGCCACCGCGGGGCTGGTCAACTGCACGTTGCCCATTAAAATAAGCTGGTCGACATGCAGAAGCGGCAGTTCCAGCAATTGTTTCTTGTTACGAGTAACCACCAGCCGCTCACCCCGGCGGCGCACCACGGCCCCTTGCTCTCGAATATACACCGGCGCCATAATCACCTCCGTTGCCCGGATAGGGATAGCCCGTTTTCGCTATCGCCATCCTCATAAGTAATAATGCCGGTTTTTAACAAAAAACACCCCTACAAACTGAAAGCCTTCATCAAAATGCACCAGGCGAGATTTAAACGGATTGATTTCCAGCTTAATCCGTTTCAGCGCAGTTGCCGCGGCCTGCATAGCGTGCTCGGCCCTCTGTTTCCGGCGTTCCAAAATCAGCAGGTCATCGGCATAGCGCACCACGTGGAATCCCCGGCGTACCAACTGCACATCAAGGTGATGCAAATACACATTAGCCAGCAGGGGAGAAATAACCGCGCCCTGCGACGCGCCGGCCAGCGTGTCTGGCCCGGAAAGGGCGTTGAATACCCTCGCTCGCAACCATGCCTGCACCAGCTTCAAGATCAGTGGGTCGCGCACCTGCCGGCGGACAAAACGCCGCAGCAAGGTGGGGTCCAGGTTGTCGAAACACTTTTTTATATCAATGTCGGCCACCCATCGCCGGTGCGCCTCCCGGTGCGCGATGACGGCAGTGACCACGTCCGCAATTCCCCGTCCCGGACGAAATCCGTAACTGCAATCCAGGAATTCCCGCTCAAAATAGGGTTCAATACAATCATAGACCACCCGCTGGACAATCTTGTCCCGAACCGACCACAGTCCCAGGGGGCGCAGGTCGCCGCCCGGTTTGGGAATAAACACCCGCAGTACCCGGCGAGGACGGTAGCGCCCCTTCAGCAGTTCAGAGCGTAACGCCAGCAAATTGGTCTCCAGGTCAGTCTCAAAACGTTCGACAGTCTCGCCATCCTCGCCGGCCGCGCCGCCAACGGCTTTGACCTTTATCCATGCCCGCCGGAGCGCGTCCATTGAAAAAAGCACCTCCGGATTAACCCGCCGAAGCGGACCAGGGGGAGGGTTTTTGGGCTTCACAACCGGGGGAGCAGGTAACATCAGCGATTTACTCATCGGCTTCCTCCGTATGTTCAGCCGGGGTTGAGCCGGTAGGCGGCCCCCATTCCAGCCGCAGTCGGGGCCGGCGTTCCCATTGGCGACACATAGAATGATAAATCCGGCCAAACTGGTATCTGACCTGTCCCCAGCCCCGCTCGATGACCAGGTCGCCGCCGGCCTCAAAGTAGGTAATGGCCGCCCGGCCCAGCGCCCATGTGGCCGACCAGCCGATGATACCGCTCAGCGCCCAACCTACTACCGGGATTATTTTTGCTAACTGCTGGGCGGCCAATCGTCCGGCCAGACCGCCGACGACGGCGGCAACCAGTTCTCGTCGCTGTAAGTCGCGTGAAGGTTGTTCAAAAATAGCGCCAATTCGCATTATCAGGCCGGTCAGGGTCATTATCTGCACCGGCAGGTCAATAAGCGGTATGGGTTCCAACGCGACCAGGCCGTTCAGCACCGCGGCCCGATGGATTAACCGGTTGGCCGCCTGTTTACGAAAGCCCCGCAGTTCCCGCCCCAGTGCAACCGTGAGGGAGGGGCACAGACTGACCATTCTGGGCAAAAGCTCCTGGCGTACATTCATACCTGTTTGCGCTGAAATCGTTAAAACGTGGGTCGCCAGTCTGTTTTCAATATCGGCAATCCGGCTGGGCTGGTCAGCGGCTAGAAGGTCGCTCTTGTTGACAGCAACCAGCAAGGGGATGCCCAGTCGCCGCATCCGGCCCACCCAACGATAGTCTGCCGGACGCACCCCTATCACCCCGTCAAGAATGTACACCAACAGGTCTGCGCCTTCAGCCAGCTCCAGCGGTGAAAGTCCATTCAGACTGAAGGCGATGTTGTCTTCAGTCCTCTCTCCCGCCATACTTTCATCGTAGAGAGATGTCCCATACAAAGAGGACCAACGTGCGTCGGGATAATAGCTACCACCGGTCAGGTCCAGATGGGTTTCGTCCTCCTCAGGTAAATCCACCAGACAAAAGAGACCGAAATCTTCTGTCCTGGGTTCTGGTCCGTTTTTGGCTGAATTGTCCGGCGCGCGGACAGGCGAAACATCCCAGCCGCACAACTGGTTCAGGAGGGTCGATTTGCCGACACCCGGCAGTCCCACCAGTAGAATACGGGCTTTGCTTTCCCGATAAACGCCGATCCGAATTTCGTCCCAGTCAAAATTACCCAAAAGGTTGCTCCAGTTATGACGGTTGCGATTAAAAGCATCTTTCAATTTATCCGACCACATCATTCTCTCCTTCGGACAGCCACGGCAATTCCCACTGCCGGACCGTAACCGCTACAATTTCATCCCGGCTGATACCGGTTGCTATCGCAGGCGGTCGGGCGCACAACCGGGCCGTCTGAACTAATGGCGACTTTTGTCCGGACGGCAGTAAGAGCCACTGTTCCAGACGAATCTGGCTCCGGCTGCTCTCCGGTAGAGCCGTTTCATCGTACCTCCAGAAGGGTCGCGCCTGCTCCAGCAAACCGGTTAGCCAGGCGGTCTGGCCCTCAACAGAAGGCAGTTGCAAACACAGCGCCTCATCGGCCGGCAGGTCGAAAAATGATTCCAGAGTCGGCAACGCGCTGTTGCGGAGGCGTTCGAGCAACTCACCGGCGGTCAGACCAGCGGTTACCCACGTGGCCAGTGAACCGGCCTCATCCCTTGCCTGAAGATTGAGTCTGTCAAAAGCCTGGTGATACAGGTTGGTTATCAGTGAAGCCGACCAGGGACTCGCCATATGTTTGAGCAGTTCATCCAGTTGTTGGGGCCATTCTGTTACTTGAGGTGAGCGCCGGGCGTTGGAAATTTCCTGGCATAAATGAGACCATCGCCGCGCCGTCTGATGCCATTCTTCTAACAACTGCTCGTAAAATGGAAGCAGGGTGTCGTAATAAAGAATGGTTTGCCACAGCGATAGTTTTGCCCGAATCAGGTGGGCCAGATTACGTTCCCGTTTTTGAATCTGACGACATTTGAACACAAAATGAGGCCAGCGAAGAGGTCTCGGACCCCATCGAAACAGTGCGCCTAACGGCGAATCCGGTAATCTGGACGTTTCATTGAGCAGAGTTTCAGTAAGTTGGCTGATTTTCTGCTCCAAATGGGCCAGGTCGGTCTCAGCCTCTTCCCGCTTTTGTTCCACACCCTCAATGAAGGCGTGAAGCATTTCGCTTATTACTGCGATATAACTCTCTGCCCCCAGAACCGCACCGTGTTCAAGGGATGCTAGTTGTTGTTGGAGCCACTGGTCTGCCTGCTCGGCCCAGTTGTTAATTATTTCTACCAGTACGTTATCCATTGATTGGCGTTCTGACAGCCATATCTCCTGCCAGCGACGAGCGGTCCAATCCAGGCGTTCAGGCGTTTCAACCAGTTGCCAGGGCCATGCAGGTTGTGGTACAAGTTCGGCCAGATAGTGGGGCAGAGGAGGCATGACCCCGGCTATACGCTCAATCAACAGAATGGGAGGAAGATGTTGTGTGGTCAGCCATTGTTGAACTGCCTGACGTGCTTTATGGGCCAGTCGCCCTTCGGTACCCTGCTTCTTTACTGGCTCAACCATTTCCGATAGAAACGACTCTATCCAGCGATTACAGAGAATGTTGGCTAACTCCCGTCCAGGCCAGCGCGCTGTAGCCAGTCCCGCACTGGTCATAATGCTGTTCCATCCGGGCGCATTGTTTTCCTGCCAGACATCGGCTGACAGACCGGTATGCTGAAGAATCAGGGCCAGTAGATTTGCCGTTTTCTGGGCGAATGTCTCCGTGTTTCCTACAATCAAGCCCGCCTCATTGGTCGGCCCAAGCAGGAGACAGCCGCGGTCAAGCCGGTTGAACAAGATTTGGTTGAACCAATGCTCTTGTCCAGGTTGGACCCACACATCCGTTTCGATAGGGACGTTACTAGAATCCGAATTTGATTCAGGGAAGGTGTAAAGAAACACCCCGCTGACGCTAAAATAACACTTCAATCGTTGTTGTACTTGTTGCTGGACTATGTCTAGAATCGTCTCAACGGGATGGCACAACCATAATTCTGCCATATCGGCAATCAGCATGAGATGGACTTCGTCGGCGCGGGAGAAGGTGAGGCCGAATTGAGCCATCTGGCTCACCTTCTCAAGCTGAGAAATATCCAGGAGTGATTGCTCTATTTTTTGCTGGAGTTCTGCTTTCCATGCGGCGAAATTATTTTTATCGGTAACGCCTACCACAGACAGGAATGGCAACGAAAGCGATTCGTCCGTTATCACCCCAATTCCAGCCAGTGGGGCGCCTGATTCTATCAGCCCCTCGAGTTTGGACAGTACCAGATTTCCGGTCACTGCGGCATAGTTTCCCAGATTCAGGACCAGCGTTCTCTGGAGATTTTTAGTCGCCATCGTTCTCGTCCCTCGTTCTTTCTTTATCATCATCGAAATCTATGTCTCCCGCGTTACGTCCCATTTCTGGCCCCAACTGATAAATCTGGCGCAATTCATCGGCATAGGCGCGCACCAATCGTTTCAATTCCAGCACCAGGTCATCTGCCTGCATACGGTTATTTTTGGAGGGGGTATCGTAGTAGCGGGTCACTCTTCGCAACGCCGCTTGAACGCCTTCAGCGGCGACCTGATGTTCAATCAACTCCCGCACTTCCTGGACCAGAGCTTCATTTTCAATGAAGGTCTGCAAGCTGTTCGCTAAGCCCTGTCCTAATGGTTCACGAGATTTCAGGGGGTCAGCAGGAATGTAATAGAAGTACGAGCCCTGACTGATAATGCGTTCAAAGACAAGTCCCAGGACAAAGGTCTGGCGGGCCCAATTATTATCAGCCTGAAATTGGGGTAATATGTGTAGCGGCGCGTGTCCTCTTACGCGCTTGTAGACATTCAGATAGTGGTCCCAGTGTTGTATGGCCGTGAAAGGGGCGCCAATCCGGGCCACAAACGCTGTAATCCGGTCTCGTTTTCCTGTTGATACCAATACATTGGCACGATGACGATATACCGATGAGGTTTCGTCCGGGACCCCGATGACCTCCAGGCGCTGTAACATTGCTCCCCCATCTGGAAGGCGGGTCAGGTCGAGATTCCATGAGGGTGTCGCCTGGCTGGTCAGCCACGTGTACAGACTTTCTGGTGTTTCCCCATCCGGGTGCATCAAGATGACGTCTTCAACACTCAACTGAGCGATTGCCTCAAAAGGCAGCGAACAAAGTTCCAAAAGCGCTGTTTCTATATCTTGTGGTGTGCTATCAGACCAATCCAGTGGGGAACTGTGTTGGCTGAATAGGCTGGTAAGTGTATCGGCGACGGAAGGAGCGTATTTTTTGTACAGGAAATCTATCAAGGACGAACGCGCCAGTGACCGGGCGGTAAAGCCATCAAGAACCACAGGTCCAGCGGTGGAGTCGGTCTTCCGCTCCAAATTTCCAAGTACAGCTTGCAATCGACCTCGCGTGGCCCGGCACTTTTCCACTGCTTCCTGAGCCGTGTGTTTGACCTGACTTAATACACTCAGCATACTGGCGGCAATCTGGTTACGCCACCGAATGTCAAACAGGTTTTGGGCCGCCGAGAGATACACCTGCTGAGCCTGGGCCACTTTTCGGGTTCGCCACAAAAAATTAACTTCACCCGCTTGTGCAAAGGCTGTTTCCAGATGTTCCAGTTCCTGAAACAGTGTGGTTTGTTGTCCGTCCCATTCTGCCTGTTGAAGCACCAACTGAGAGGCCATCCTGTGAAGACGTTCTAACAAGCGCGCCAAAAAAATTTCGGTGGTTTGAATGCCTTCGGTCCGGGATAGGAGATTAATTTGTTCCAACAAAAGCTCTCGGCTCCGGTGGGCTATCTGCTCCTGATTCTGCAGTAACCACCGCTTAAAATCTGTCCCCAAACGCGCCTGTTCATAATCTCGCACATAGCGAATCAATTCGGTTGGTATAGAAGCTGGCGAGAGACGTTTCACCCAAGCCGGCGCAGTCAAATCAATGTTGAGGGGTATTCCGTCCTCATCACAGGCCAAACGGTCCGATAGGCCGGATGCATGCAGGCCGGCGGCGTCAAGGTATTGTTCAACCACCCTGTCAACATTAACTGTCTCGTGATTTGGCTGGGCTATTATCTTATTTCGTATAACCGATTGCGCGTGTCGAGCCGCGCACAGGCGGGCGACTGACTCTCCGGGAAATACAATCGAGGCCAGGCCAAAGCTGCCAAAAAATGTTCCAATTCCGTCCTCGGTCTTCTGCATCAGCACGTCATCCAGGTTGTCAAAATCGTTTTCGGATTTTCGACCTATCTGCGAGCCCATTTGCAGGAAAATAGCTTCTGCTGCCAATTGACACACCTCATTTTGACCACTCCACGTGTGACCTTGCTCGTCGATGCCGTCCAGCAGGTAGTAGAGATTGAACGGCGGATATTCGGTGTGGATAATGTTTCCATTGGGATACCGAACCCGGAAATTGCCGTGCATCATACATTCATTCAGTTCTTTGAGGGATGCGACAGCATTGGGGACCAGGTACGGGCCGTTGATACCATGAAAGGCCCTCGGCAAGACGCCTACCCCAATGATGTAACAAAAGTCAGCCAGAGAGCCGAGCCGTTCAAACAACTGCCGAACTATGTAGGCTACATCGATAAATGTACTGGAACCTGTGCCTCCGACCAGGGAATTAACGATGAAAACGGTAATTCCATCCTGTTCGTATTCGTGTTCCCGTCCTGCCAGTTCCCAGATAGCGTCGCGCAAGACCTTTTCTACATCTTTATAACGCCAGAGGAACGCCAGCAACCCCAGCGGCCGTAATTGTTTGGCCCCGTTGCGTAATACCGTCGGCGGCAACGCGGACATAATGCTCCCCATCCGTTCTTTTATCGCAGACTGGCGGTCCAGGTTATATTTAATCTTCGCCACCGGAGTCTGGCCAATGTCGATAAACTCACTGCCCGGTTCAAGAGTGATTTTCTGTCCGTGTACGATATCTTCCAGTTCTTCATTTGAGGTATCGAAAACCAGAAATTTAATCCGTTGTCGATTTGATAGAGGCTGTTGGTTTTGATAAACCAACTTCTTTAGGTGGAATACGATACGATGTCCGGTACCCCCTAAGCCGATGACCAGCGTGGGTCGGCGGAATTCCAACTTTTGGCTCAATTGGTTTCTTTCAGTCATCGTTTATCTCCTTCTTTGTATTTCAATCCAACCGTTTCCTGAAATAACGACGTCGGCTTTGACGTTGCTGTAAGTTTTCATACTTGAGGCGGTATGCCCCCAGAGAAATCACATCGCCATCATATAGCCTACGCTCTTTATTGAGCGGTAAATTATTGACCAGAACCATTCCATTTACAGGGTGTTGTTGTTCCTTTGTCAGGGTGACATATTCAGAGCCATCTGGAGCCAGCCGTACCGTCAGAGATACCATCGGGGTGATATGTTCAGAAGTGCTGGGTAAGCACAAATCAGCTTTCCGGTCCGGTCCAATTTGAAAGCGATTTTTTCTAAAATCGGCCAGGTCTAAACGACTGGGAACTGCCAGGCCAGCAGTTGGCGGGGCAGATATCTTGCGCAAGATACCGCTTAAGCGCGGCCGATTGTGGTAGCGATGCAACCACCATCCTCCACCCAGAACAAGTAATCCCAGGAAAGGGATGACAACACACCAGGCACTGAAAAAAGATGGAGGCGCTGCTGCCGAAGGGGGAGATGTGTCCGGTTCGTCTTGGGATGGGATAAGGGCAACGGGCACGGGCGAGGGTGTTGCTGAGGGGGTTGCGGTAGGGGTTGATGCAACTGTGGGAGAGGCAGAGAGGGTGGGGGTCGCCGTGGAAGTAGCTGGAAGGGTGGGCGAGGGTGGTGAGGTTGGAGTTGGCGTGAAGGTTGGGGTAAATGTTGGTGTGGAAGGTGCAGGATAAAAATCTTTCCAAACCGTTACGCTACCCTGTCCGCTCAGTTTGACCTGCCAGGTACCGGGTTCAGGCGCAGTCACCGCCCAGATTTCCTCTTTGCTGTCTCGAGGCCGGCTACTGCGCTGCACACCTGCAATTCGAGGGTTCAACATCCTTCCATCCGGCAGGATAATCCGGACCTGAATTTCAGGGTCGCTTTTGCGAATAACCAATGTCATCTGGGCCAAGTCAGGTTCAACCTGAATAAACCTGACCTGCTCCTGTTGCACCTCGGTATCAATCACAATGCCGGCCGATTGTCGTCCTGTCAGCGTTACCACGATATCATGGTATATATCCAGCAAATCCTCATTGCGTCTGGCCCGAAAGAATTTTCCCGGCGAAGTCATTGCTGCCATCTCCTGCCACAAGGGAACATATATCTGTTCAATTTCTGGGTCGGCGTCGGTAGCCTGGTTTTGCAAGAGAATGATAAATAGAGGAATGTTTCGGTTGGCAAAGCGTTGGGCGATAGCCCGGAGCCGGGTAATCACTTCTGTTCGCTCTTGCACCGATGGTGTATTGCTCCACTCGGGTTTGCCATCTGTCAGAAGAACCAAAGCCTGACTGCCGGAACCTGGGGCCGCTGTTGAAAAGGTTGCTTCCGCCAGTTCCAGAGCCGTGGCAGGATTTGTCCAGGCCTGCCGCGACGGGCTTTCAATTAACGCCATCAGTTTCGAGCGGCGTATGTCGTCTGTTAAAGGCGTTAAAGGTACAACCAGGTGCGCCTCTCCCCCAAAGAAGATTACTCCTACCCTATGGGTTTGGCCGCTACTATCTACCCCCAAATAGGAGATGAACAGACGCGCGGCCTCAATGCGGAGTAAGTCGGGGTCGCTACCGATGCCGCCTTTCTCAAACATCGAGTTGGAGTTATCTATGAGTAACAGCACATTTTGAGCATTATCGGTTTGTGCTGAAGCCAGGTGAACCATCAGATAAGCCAGCGCGCCGCAGGCCAGAATAAAGGCCAGCACAATAATCAGGCAACAACCCATCAAACGCCGTTTGAACCGCTTTAAGGGTGATTTTTTGAGCAATAAAGGCATTCGAGATTTACCTCCTTTATTTCTGAGTACAACGCGTAACTCTTTGCAAGGTTACGTGTTTTATTTATTGCAGGGACAAAAAATTTCGATTACTTATGGGATTTTTGAAAAAATGTACTTCAGGTGTATTTCTCCTGGCATAAATTACAGAAAACGGAAACGGTGGCGTTGCCATAACCTCAAATACCTTGGGAGTGTTGCTCCTATTAGAACGCCTACAGTAGCGGTTGCTACTGTGGGCGTTTTTGTTAATGGTTAGTTTAATCAAAAAAATGGGGAAAACGAGGGGGAAAACCCCCTCCTTAGCAGACTGCAGGGGAATGTGAGGATAGGAGAAGGAAAAATGAGAGCCAAAATACTGCAACAAAAAAGGAAGGATGAGTTAACACTTCGCGACCTGGAGGCGTTACAATACGCGGCTGATGGTATGACAACTGAGGAAATAGCTCAAGAGCTTTTTCTCGCTCCAAAAACAGTTGAACATCTCTTAAGCAACAGCCAAACACGAGGTTTATTTCCAAAAATTGGGGTAAAAAACCGGCCAGAAGCGACAGCGTGGTATACTCGTGCCACAAATGATTACAAACATCTGCGGCGAACGGCTGAGGACAGCTTGCGACGAATTCATAACCTGCGGCTCAGGGGACAATCTCAATTTGCATTGAATTATGCGGAGGAGATTACAGATCAATTGCGGGAAGAAATCGACAACAGGTTCTCATTATTGGGAAAAGCTGAAATTTTGTTGCGATTGCTAGCAGATATAGACTTTGAACAACTCATTGCTTTTTATGAAACAGCCTTACCCAAAAACATCTGGCTATTTGTCAAACCCAGAATAAAGGAAATACGAGATATTGCCCAATTCTGTGATGATACCAGGCTTTCTGGTGAGGCAGACTACATTGAAGGATTGGCTTACTACATCGCCGGACAGCCTGTCGCCTCAATTAGAGCACTAAATACAGCCTGGGAAAAATTACATCACAATGATGACCGGCTCAAAATATTGCGAACGATTGCCTTGAACTGGGCTTATTGCCAGGACGTACAGAGGTTCAATGAAGTAGCGCAAAAAGCCAGAGCCTATATCAACGATGGGGCTTTTTCGGACGTGCAATATGTTTGTATGACGTTGGAAGGGCTTGGTCGGGGCCAGGGAATACTGCAATTAACGTCAGCTTTTGACACCCTTGATGAAAGTTGGCGATATTACGAAAAAATCGCTCAAAAAAGAGGAAAATTACCAATACGATATGTTCAATTGACCAGAAGTGAACTTGAGGTGGCCCAATATTTGCGGCCAAAAAATCGGGAATGGTTAGAAAAACGGGCGCATGAAGGTTTACGGTTGGCTAATGAATATGGATATTTACGGTATGTAAAACAAATACAAACCTTATCAAAGCAGTTTTAGAGTTGAATTTACCAACCATTATTCTAGGAAATCAGAATCACGTGAAATAAACTCGATTCTTTGCAAGAGTTTGGCTTTAAATTCCCGACGGCGTTGTTGAGACTCTAAAAGGCCATACGCTTTAAATACATTTTCTACTTCGGCCTGGATGCGCTTTTCGTTCCAATCAGGACAGAGCATTCTGAGGTAAGTTACATATAGCTCCTCTAATTCTGTCAGCCCAGTGCCATTGGTATTTGTTGTTGTGGTAAATTCTCTCATTGCTTGTACCCCCTCTTGAATTCAGATGAAGATAGTTTTATGTTGGAG
>RFGV01000292.1 GCA_003696605.1 Chloroflexota bacterium
GGGTAAATGTGTGTAAATTTATGCTATAATCAAAGTATGAGTCCTGTTACACACACACCATTTACTGATAACAAAAAAATAGCATTATGTCTTTTGTCATTATTTGTACCAGAGTCCATGCTGGATGTTGGGTGTGGTGATGGCGGTATGGTAGCCATTGCCAGACGCATGTTATCAGCCGAGCGGGTTTGCGGTGTGGACATCACACCACTTCATGATGTACACCTGGGTGCGCGGGATGTGTACCGCTATCATGATTTGATACAACCATTAAATATCGGTCAAAAGTTTGATTTGGTGACGTGCATTGAAGTAGCGGAGCATTTACCCGAACGGGCGGCGCCTACTTTGTGCCGAACGCTGGGCGTTCATTGCCGCCAATGGCTGGTATTTTCAGCAGCCGCACCAGGTCAAGGCGGGGAAGGTCATATCACCTTAAAACCAGGTTATTGGTGGCGGGATATATTGTACCGCTATGGCGGTATGACTTATGACGAACTGATGACCGTTCGCCTGAAACTGATGTTACAAGCACTGGGTATCCCGCAAATGTGGATACCGGCCAATGTACAGGTTTTTGGTGTAAACAAATCCCAACAGAAAGCGGCGGGTATCGCATGAAAAAAGTCCTCATCCCAAATCTGAACAAATCACCAGATGGCATTGGCCGCGTCATGGAAGCGGTACAGTCGCTGTTACCCAAACATGGCTGGACGGCCGTTACTGACGGTGATCATGATGCGGTCTGGATACACGGGGCAGACAATCTCCCGCAAGATACCAGCAAGCCAATTTTATGGGGTTGTCATGGTTTTATGTGGTTTGAATACTTTGGCAATTCCCGCATAAACAATATCTTGCGACGTAACGGCCGGGCTGCTCATGCTATTACTGCACCGTCCCGCTGGGTATCATCCGTCCTGGCACGGGGGTTCGCCAAGCCAGTTCACACAGTCTATCACGGCGTAGATATAGACAAGTTCAAACCGCCAAAAAAACACGGGGCTTATGTATTGTGGAATAAAGGGCGTATCGATTCTGTTTCTAACCCGACGCCTGTTTGTCGGCTGGCTGATATGATGCCCGATGTTCCATTTGTTAGCACATTTGGTGATGGCCACCACCGGCCAAACATGCGAGTTACCGGCCGTGTCCCCTATGCGGAGATGGTACAACTGGTGCAAGGCGCGCGTTTGTATCTTTGCACAACACGAGAGACATTCGGAATTGGAACGCTGGAGGCATTGGCTTGTGGTGTGCCCGTTGTGGGTTGGGACTACGGCGGCCAGTCTGAAATCTGGCGTATCCGCAATGGCAAATACCGCGAAGCCATGCAACTCGTTCCTTACGGGGACTACAACGCCCTGGCTGATGCCGTCCTGTCCATGTACAACAATATTCACGCCCGGCAAGTGGCCAGGGAATTGGCCATAAATGAGTTCGGCTGGGATGACAAGATAGCCACTTATGCCCATATCCTTGACCAGATAACAAGCACCACCGACGGCCGGGTAACCGTTGTCATTACACACCACAACCTGTCTGACTATGTAGACAAGGCTATTGATTCTGTGTTACCGCAACTAGAAGACGGGGACGATCTAATCATTGTTGATGATGCCAGTACAGAAAAAGAAAAGCGGGCATTGTCAGACATCCTTAACGAGCGGGACTTGTCAGACAAGCTATTACCCCTGCCGGTCAATGTGGGATTAAGTACAGCCAGGAACACCGCCTTAAGCCATGTCCATACAGAATATGTACTTTACCTTGATGCCGATGATATGCTGGCTGCGGGTGCAATCCGGGCGTTAAGAACAGCAATGAATAGCAACCGTCACATCGCCGCCGGTTACGGGTCACTGGCTACCATTAACAATGATGGTGATAACTGGCGGCTGAACGAGTGGCCATTCAAACGGCCGTTTAATTACATGGCACAAATCAGCCACCAGAACCAGTTACCATATTGTGCCATGATTAGAACAAATGCACTAAAAAGCATCGGGGGATACCGGCGTCGGGACTGGCGGGCAGAAGACGCGGCCATGTGGATCAGGCTGTCATCATTTGGCTGGAACATCGAACGGGTCACAAATGAAGTAACACTTGTATATCGTTGGCGTCCAGATTCCAAAAGCCAGAAAGAGCGTAAAAATGCGGTGATTCGGTCATCACGGCCAGATGGAGACTGGACAGCATGGTACAGTTGGCGGTATGGCAAGCGGTCACTGATGCCCATTGGTGCGCCGGTTGACGGTGTGCCTGTGTACATGGTTGACCCTGTTTTGAGTGTTGTTATTCCATGTTCAGAGAAACATAAAGATTTGTGCATAGA
>RFGV01000293.1 GCA_003696605.1 Chloroflexota bacterium
ATATCGGCCAGGATTTCTCCAATGGGCTGTTCACCATTAAACAGTTGCCCGTGGTTCAGAGTCCGAATGGTGGCGAAACACTGACCGTCGGTACCCGAGTCACCGTTAGTTGGTTGCCGGTCGATGCCGCTACCAGCTACCTGGTGCGCTACACCACCGATAACGGGGCGACCTGGCAGACAATAGCTTGGGCGGCAAGAGGCACCAGCGTTGTCTGGAAGGTTCCGAATGTTGCGACTGGCCAAGCGCGCATTCGGATCAATGCCCGGGATGCAAATGGCAACTACATCGGGCAGGACTTCTCTGATGGGTTGTTTGCGATAAATCCTTAGGCGGGGTGTTTATACCAGAGTCCAATACCAAGTTAATCAAAAACTAGTCTTCACTTATCTTCATCCGCAATATCTCTCGCAGAGTTCAACCAATTCCCCTTGCTGCAACCAACAACATCGCTGACAACATTGCGATACAAACCTGCCTGGCTGAAGAATTCCCACTAACCGCAACAACTTTCAATCCAAGAAATAGGACTACAGCCTTTCCAATCAACCAAGGCAAATTGTAGGAAACGGCAACTTCGGGGCCAACAACAACAAGAGACAAGCTCATTGACAAAATAAGAAAATCAAATGGAGTTGACAAAAAGAGCTCATCTTCACGCTTGAAAACAATCTTGAAAACAACAAGTGGCAGCATCAGGACAAAAAGACATAGTGCAACTTGGCCAACAGCAACCCTACCAAAAAGCAATTGACCTGCTTGACTATCTAAAAGAACGATCAATACCAACCCAGACAAGTAGAGAAATGCGTGAAAAACATTGTTACGAGGGTCACGTGTCAACCATAGTAAAATGACACCAACACTCGTCACCCCAATGGCAAACATCGCTTCTTTTAATGTCGCTCGGCTTCCAGCCGCCAAAGCCAACATCACCAAAAGTGTCATCAACCCCTTGAGAACCGGGACAGCTTGATCGGCAAGGTTTTGAAGCTTAACAAACAGACTGGATTTTCTGAAACTGATTTGGGAGTCACGAAAGGGAAGGGGAACCCTATCTGCATGCCGAAGAAGAATGCGCAGCCCAAGATAAAAAACGATGGAACCAATTAGATAAACAGCAAGAAGTACATATTCAGGCTGCTCGTGCATAAGAATCGCCACCACTGCCCAAAAAGTCGCCAAAGCATAAATGATTAGCACCGAAAAGCGATGCTGCACCCCCAAGTCTAGAAAC
>RFGV01000294.1 GCA_003696605.1 Chloroflexota bacterium
ATTTTGGTCTATTGCAAGTGCTGGAACAGAAAAATTTCTCGCAAGAAAAAAGGCATCATCAGTTCCGGAATAAAACAATCCTCCCTTAAATGTACCCTGGTTGTACACCCTGAATCCCGTGTTTTGCACACTGCTGGTAATATTTCCATCGAAATAATTCCATCCGTCAAGTTGAATATTACCGCCCGTGACATGGACTTTTTCAGTTGGGGAGGAAACGCCTACTCCTAAATTCCCCGATATATAAACATCCCCATCCAGACTGGAATTGCCAGTCGCATCTATTGCATTGGTCGAGGTCGCAAGGTCTACCCGGTTACCGCTGGTCTCATGCCATGCACCCACGCCCACGCCATTGGAAAAACCCAGTACTCCGTAGTTGTCAAATGTAGTCGTTCCTGTAGATATGCCCAATACTCCGATTTCATCTCCAAAAATGTCCAAGGAATCCTCCCCGGCAAAATCATTGGCACCCTGCACACCCAGATACCCCGAGGCATCAAGGCAATTTAATCCTGTAACACCCGCTGAGCCCGAACTGCAATCTCCATTGCCCGTTAAACTCCCTAAAGCCTGAATATCGCCACTTGCTACCACATCACCCGTGTTGGCATGTACATACCAGACGGGCGCACCCGAGCTGGTACGGAACTCATACCGCGTGTCGGTTGCGTTGAAAAACAAGCCGTAATTGGTATTGACCGAATACTGAAAGGCATACTTATTCGCCCCTACCTGCAAAGCACCCTGCGGCTCGATATTCCCCCGGATCCAGGTGTCACCCGTTGTAGCATGGGTGCTCCATACCCGTTGCCCTGAGCCATTCTTGAATTCATACCGGCTGTTGGTCGCATTGAAATACAAACCGAAATTGGTGTTTACCGAGTACTGAAAAGCATACTGGTCAGGTCCGATAATGATCGTCTGGGCATTGGCGTTTGGCGCAATGTACAAGCCAAACAAACAAACCAGGATTACTGCAGTAATGATTCGTAACGTTTTCATGATTTGATGG
>RFGV01000295.1 GCA_003696605.1 Chloroflexota bacterium
CTAGCCACCTGACACTTTTAACAAAAGAATAGTTGATCGGCAGGGGAACTCCGGTTAAAGTAGTTCTTGTCAAAAAATTACCTACCGGAGGAGACCCATGCCGACCAACCCCCTTTATCATACCTGGTTTCAGCGAATTCGGGAACTGCGTCCTAAACAGCGGATTACTCAAGTTCGCGGCTTCGTTTGGCTGATGGTAGGCATTTACCAGAGCCGCTCGGTCAGTATGAGCCGGATTGCAAGCAAGATCCCCGGCCTGGCCAAGTTGGTAAGCACCACCCGGCGCTTGAACAGGTTGCTGAAGAACCCTGCCATTCGAGTTCGGGATTGGTACGAGCCTATCGCCCGGCAGTGGCTGGAAGCGCAGTTTCGCAACCTGGGTGAAATCCGTTTGATTGTGGACGGCACCAAGATCGGTTTCGGCCATCAACTCTTGATCGTGTCTCTGGCCTACCGCAGAAGAGCGATCCCCATTGCCTGGACCTGGGTCAAACATGTCAAAGGCCATAGTAGCGCCTGGAAACAATTGGCTTTGTTGGCTTATGTTCGCAAACTGATCCCGCGAGGCGCAGCCGTTTTCCTGGTTGGAGATAGTGAATTTGGCTCGGTTGCGGTCTTGCGTCAGCTGGATCGGTGGCATTGGTTCTACGTTTTGCGTCAAAAATCGAACCATCTGGTCTGGTTGGATGAAGTCCACGACTGGCGACCCTTCAGAAGTTTCATTCAAAAGCCCGGACAAAGCCTCTGGCTGGGCCAGGGCTATTTGACTGCCGAAGAGATTTATCCGGTCAATCTGCTGGTTCATTGGGAGGTCGGCGAGCCAGAACCCTGGTGCCTGGCTACCAACCTCCCCGACCGCAGCATGGCATTGCGGTTCTACCGCCGCAGAATGTGGATTGACGAAATGTTCGGTGATCTCAAAAGACATGGGTTCGACCTGGAAAGTACCATGTTGCGCCATTTCGAGCGTTTGTCGCGCTTGACCCTGGCAGTGGCATTGTTGTACGTCTGGTTGGTTTCTATAGGAACACGGACGGTTCGAGACGGTTTACGTTCCCTGGTTGATCGTGCCGATCGCCGTGATTTGAGCATTTTTCAAATTGGTCTGCGCTTCATTGAAAGGTGTATCACGAATGCCCTTCCTTTTCGTGTGACCCTGCTTTCCTTCCGATGAAACCAAACTGTCAGGTGGCTAG
>RFGV01000025.1 GCA_003696605.1 Chloroflexota bacterium
CGCAATTCTGATGTCCCACCGACATATTGCACATGGCACAAATCTGCACTTTGGGCTTCTACAGTTGTAAACCCTAAGTCTTCTAACCCAACGGCATTAGCTGCTGGAATTGTTGCCTCAACACTTTTAAACGCTTTTGCAGAATACATAGTCATAACGCTACCCCCACTTTAATTATATTCGTACCAGACATACATTATTGCCCAATAAACATCTACACTATCTCCAGAATCATTATCCACATACAAATAGTATTGCTGGTGACTAGCGCCACCACGATTGTGTATGGGCAATGCGAAATGAACAATGCCAATGGAGGGCTGATAGTTGTCCACCAAATCATACCCAATGACTTCACTGTCTAATGCTGTAGGGGTAGAACTTACTGCTGTCCCCAATGGCTCTTGTCGCAAAAACACGCGACACAAAGTAGTAGGGATAGTGTATGCGCTAGTATCAAATTTGATGTACCCGCGTATTTCGCCGATAGCGTTCATTGCTGTTGTCGGCGTCCGAAATACCCGAACCAAACTGGCGGTGTCGGTGATATTTCCGATAGCATTGCCGTTAACAACTTGCGCCGTGCCAATATCTAAATCTATCAACATCGTTGACCCCGCCGACATAGTAGCAGGAGTAGATAAATTATCTGACAAAATACCGACGAACTTTGGCTCGTTAATCCAAGTAGAACCATTATGCACCAAACTGTCACCCTGTGATGGCGCAGCAGCAGAAACATCGGTTAAATCGTTTAGCGTGCTCGCTCCAGCACTACTTGAATTCACCCACTTGCCACTCGCATTATCATACGACAATACTTGGCCGTCTGTGGGACTAGTGATGTTGGTGTCGCCAAGTTGCGACAGATTTAATGCTGCGTTTACCCAATTCGCGCCATTGTATACAACAGTCTCGCCACTTGCGGCAGATGTGATTACTACATCTGATAAATCATTTAATGCCGACGCGCCGCCAAAAGTAGTTACTGTGCCATCAGCCCATTTAATTGCAAAATCTTTTGTGTTTAACACATACAAAACTGCCTGCCCCGTAGATGGGGTGGCTGGGGCAGACGTTTGCTCTGGCAGTTCTATTATTTGGTCTGTTATCTTAGTGGTCATTAAACCCCCCTCAAGTTATATCGTAACCAAACGCCCCGCGATTGGCTCATAATAACCAACATCAGAATTTTTATATCGAAAATGCCCTACCCTAATAGTCCATCCAGTAATAGAGAGGATGTTGTCAAAAACAATGCCAACATGTTGCGGGACATAAGAGAGTGTTGTAGATTGTGGGTGGTTAACCCAACTCATACCATCAACACTGTGCGAAAAATAATAAGTAGTGCCCGCGCGCCGTACTCGCAAATAAACCGTCCGCGCGTCATAATCATGGAATGCGGTTTGTGTGTTTGAAGCAGGGTTGTATTGTGTATAATGTCGTTCTACAATATACCCGCCTACCCCGCCAAGCAACCCATAAAACACCAAATCGCCTGTAGCTGAAGCAGCATCTTCAAATAGCGCCAAACCAGCATAAGTCCCATTCTCTGTTATATCGTTTGCCATAATTTTAGTTGTGATTGTAAAATCCCCCGCTGGCAGGGCTTTGTATATCCCAGACCATATCGGTTCTGACGACGCAGTGGTATTTTTAATTAATGTTAATCCAAAATTCCCCTCTGTAGGGGTAGACATTTGACTAGCAAAATCATATAAAGACCAACCACTAAATGTACCGTCATTAAATTCGTCGTCTAGAGACCCAGCACTTGTCGGAGGCGCATCAACATCCCACGTCTGATAAACACCGCCACTGACGCCCTGCTCAACTGTTTTTACGCGAGATGCTAACTCATCCAATGCCGAAGCCGCCTCCGCAACAGCCCCATTCCAGTCCCCCGAAACAGAAGGCGAGTACAATATCTCCACAGCAGCATTAATGTCATAAGACAAGATATTTAACTCGCTATTAGCCCCAAAATCTATAGACGCACCTGTGCTAAAACTAATTTCACCGACATAATTGACTTGGTGGTTGGCTGTCAATGTCTCGTTAGTGGCGATTACTGTGTTGTTCTGCAAAAACCCCGTTGCGCCTGTGCCACCCTCTACGCCTGTTACGCGAAGTGCAAGCTGGTCTAATGCGCCATCAACTGCTGCAGGGCTAACCCCCCCCGTCCAATTACCAACATCGGACGCAGTAAAAGTTACATCAGAAGCGTCCTGTTGCACATTAATTTGATATTGCTCATTGCCTGCGGGGTTAAGAATTGACAACGTCACACCCGAACCAGCAACAATTTTTGTGTCAAGCGTTCCTGCGGTGGTATCGGATGCGCTAACCTTTACCGTATCAGACCCCGCGCCCGCCGTTGCGGCTATCTCTAGCGCTTCGTCGCCGCCAGAATTAATAACCGTCAACGTTACATTGCTGCCAGCTTGTAGCGCAGTAGAAATTGGCTTAGATGTAGTATCGTTCTCACTAACTCGAACCACCCCTGCTTCCGTTAAGTCCTTTTCGAGGCCATTGTCCGACATTATCTTTACACCCATTATGTCCTCTCCGAATA
>RFGV01000296.1 GCA_003696605.1 Chloroflexota bacterium
GGGTTTGTAACCGACCACCCCACAAAATGCGGCCGGACGATTCACAGAGCCTATCGTCTGTGTCCCTAAAGCAAGTGGGGAAAGGCCAGCCGCAACAGCCGCAGCCGATCCACTACTGGAGCCTCCGGGCGTATGGGCCGGGTTGTGTGGGTTACGGGTAGGGCCAGGGGCAAAGTAGGCAAATTCTGTGGTGACTGTTTTGCCTAATATAAGCGCACCCGCCTGTTTAAGGCGGGTTACGCTGGTAGCTTCTTTTCCCTGGAGGATGTCAGCCGGTAGTTGGCTGCCAGCCTGGGTAATAAACCCGTCAACGTGGAAAATGTCTTTGACGCCAATGGGAACGCCAAAAAGTAACGGCCGTTTATCCGGGTCAGGATATTGTGCCAGCAGGGTTTCAGCTTCACGACGCAAACGATCAAAACGGCCGTTTTCAGGCACAAAAGCAAGCAATTGCGGCTCAACCTGCTCAAAATACTCCGCCAACTCTGCCAGATACGCCAACAACGGCCGTTGTCCACTCCGCAAAGCCCCCGCCAGCCCCCGCAACGAACGATGAAACTCTGGCATCAACACAACACACCTCCACCCACCCTGCCCATCACACCTGTTGCCTGGCCAGCTTCTCCGCCGCCAACTTAACCGCATCGACTATATGCTGATATCCCGTACACCGGCACAAATTCCCAGAAATCGCCTCACGAATTTCCGCCTCCGTAGGCTGCGGATTCTCCTCCAAAAATGGCAACAACGTCATCAAAAAACCCGGCGTACAAAAACCACACTGTAACCCGTGTGCTTCCCAAAATGCTTCTTGCAACGGGTGCAATCGTTCCCGATCTTCCGTCAGACCTTCCACCGTCATAATCTCATGGCCATTAGCCTGCACAGCCAATGTCAGGCAAGAACGTACCGGCTGGCCATCAAACAAAATCGTACATGCGCCACAAACACCATGTTCACACCCGACATGTGTCCCGGTTAACCCTAGCTCATGCCGCAAAAAATCACTCAACAACAGGCGTGGCTCCACCTCACGCTCATACTGTTCCCCATTTACCGTGACAGAAATTCGAACATTTTTGGTCATTTTGCTACCCTCACTGAGATGATGTGGCTTTTGCCAGCGCCAATTTCAGCACGCGCCGGGTTAATACACCAGCCAGATGACGTTTGTAATCGGCCGTTGCATGAATATCGCCAGTCGGTTCAATTTCTTCCCTTGCCCCCACATCTGCCACCTCTGCAATAAGCGAGTCTGTAACTTTTTCGCCCACCAGCAAATCGGCCGCTTTTCGGGCAATCATCGGGACTTCACCAAGATTCAGGTACACAATACGGGCTTTGCGGCAAACATCATTTTCGTCAAGAGTGAGAACGGCCGTTACCCCTGCCTGCGCAAAATCACCATGCCGCCGTGCCACCTCCAAAAACCCATAACCCGTTCGTGGCGGCAACACCGGCACAACCACCTCAACCACCATCTCATCTGGGGCCAGGACAGTCGTAAACAACCCCTCAAAAAACGCTTCAGCCGCAACCCAACGCTCCCCCTGCGCCCGACGCAAACGCAACTGCGCCTCCAAAGCCACCATCACCACAGGCAGCTCCGCCGCCGGATCCGCATGCGCCAGACTCCCGCCCAGCGTCCCCCGATTTCGAATCTGCGGATGCGCCACATAAGGCATCGTATCATGCACCAACGGCGCAACCTCCGCCACAACCGGATCCCGCTCCAGTTGCCGTTGTCGCACCATTGCCCCCAAACTCACCCCGCCATTCCGGCGACGCACCCAATTCAGTTCGGTTACCTCATTCAGGTCCACCAACACAGACGGCTGTGCCAGTCGAAAATTCATCATGGGGATAAGGCTCTGCCCCCCAGCCAGCAACTTCGCATCATACCCATAAGTCGCCAGCGTTGCCAACACTTCCTCCAACGAACCTGGAGCCACATAATCAAACGGAGCCGGTTTCATAGTGGATGCCTCTTCCAAAAAATGTGTTAAAAATCAGGCCAATAAAACAGTGTATAATCCTTGCTCATACCGAAAAACCATTTACCTCAAAAAGACAAGAGGAATGCCACATTTGTGGTAAACATTTTTCGTTTTTCGGTCAAAGCAATACGGCCTGTTCCCAAAACATAAGATTGGGAACGACAGCCTGTCTCAACGTTGAGGGATAGGTATTATCATGAATAGACAAAAACTTGTCAAACACCATCCTCAAAATGAACAACAAACAATCTGAGACAAAACGGCCGTAAATAGCCTATCCAGATTCCAGGAGAAAACAACATGCCAAACACAAACCAAACACAAACCAACGGACTCCTCGCCGGCATCCGCGTCATAGACCTTACTCGCGTTCTAGCCGGACCCTACTGCACCATGATGCTTGGCGATCTAGGCGCCGACGTCATCAAAATAGAAGCCCCAGAACGGGGTGACGACACCCGCCACTGGGGACCCCCATTTACACCCAGCGGTCAATCTGCCTACTTCCTTTCCGCCAATCGCAACAAACGCAGCCTCACCCTCAACCTGAAAACAGAAAAAGGAATCACCATTCTCAAAGAACTCATCAAACAAGGCGACATCCTGGTAGAAAACTTCCGTACCGGCACACTTGCTCGCTGGGGACTAGACTACGACACCCTTCAAGAGCTGCGCCCCGGCCTCATCTACTGCACCATTACCGGCTACGGCTACAACGGCCCCTACAGCCACAAACCCGGCTACGACTTCATGGTACAGGCCATGGGCGGCTTTATGAGCGTCACCGGCCCAGCCGACGGTGAACCCACTCGTGCTGGGGTAGCTATTGCCGATCTGGCCACCGGCATATTCGCTTGCAATGCCATCCTCGCCGCCCTTTTTGCCCGTGAACGCACCGGACAAGGCCAACGGATTGACATGGCCCTGCTCGACTCTCAGGTTGCCCTCATGTCATACGTGGCCAGCAACTACCTTGTCTCCGGAAAACGGCCGAAACGATACGGCAACGGTCACCCCAACATTGTCCCCTACCAGGAATTCCAGGCCAGTGACCAATACTTCGCCTTTGCCGCTGGCAACGATGGACAATGGCGCAAATTCTGCGAAGCCGTAAACCATCCAGAATGGGCTGAAGATCCCCGCTACGCCACCAACGAAGCCCGCGTCCGTCATCGCCAGGAAGTTGTTACCATGCTCAACCAACTATTCCGCACCCGACCAGCCGCTGAATGGATGAAACTTTGCGACGAAATCGGCATCCCGTCAGCCCCAATCAATACCATGGACAAAGTATTCAACGATCCCCAGGTACAAGCACGCCAACTTAAACTGGAAATCTCTCATCCAGAAAACGGCACAATCCCACTGGTAGCTTCCCCCCTCCGCATCCCAACCTCACCCGTCCAGATTCGCTACCTGCCACCCAAACTAGGCGAACACACCGAAGAAATTCTGCAAGAACTTCTCCAGTACGACATCTCTCAAATCACCACACTTCGCCAAGAAAACGTCATTTAACATATCACATACCACAGGGAGACCATTCATGCGACCAGTTAGCATCGTAGGCATTGGACAAATACCAGTCAAAAAAGCTTATTACCGTAGCTTGCGGGAAATTGCGGCTCAAGTTGTTCGGCTGGCTATGGAAGATGCCGGTGTGGATCGGGTTGATGCACTTTTTGCCGGCAACATGCTCAGCGACGAACTCCAAGGACAAAAACAGCTAGCCGCACTCATCGCCGATGAGGCTGGCCTGTATGGCATTGAAGCCTTGGCCGTGCGTGCCGCCACGGCCAGCGGGGCAGCTGCTCTTCGTATGGCTTATCTCGCCGTTGCCAGTGGTGAGGCCGATCTGGCCATCGCCGTAGGGGTGGAGAAAATGAGCGAAGGTGTGGCGACACCTGCTTTGGCCAAAGCATTAGACGCTCGCTATGAAGTAGCCGCTGGTGCTACATTGTTGAGCAAAAACGCAGAACTTATGCGCCTTTACCGGCAACGCTATAACGTCCCGGAAGACGCATTTGTCAATTTTGCCGTAAATGCTCATGCAAATGCACGCCATAACCCTAATGCACTCTTCCGGCAAAGGGTCACTGCGCGTACGGTTCGCCGATCGCGGGTGGTGATGGAACCGTTGCGGCTTATGGATTGTTCACCCATTTGTGATGGGGCAGCGGCCGTTGTGCTGGCTCCCCGCGACGAAGCACGTGCATACACAAAGCAACCGGTTCATATTTTGGCTTCTAGCGTAGCCACAGATCGATTCCGTGTCAGCGATCGCAAAGATCCGCTAATGCTGGAAGCAGCCCGTTTGTCTGCATTTAAGGCTTTTCGATTGGCAAATGTGAATCGGGAAGATATTAGCCTGTATGAAGTGCATGATGCGTTTAGTATTATGGCGTGCCTGTTGCTGGAAGCTGTTGGTTTTGCCGAGCCAGGCCAGGGGTGGCGGTTGGCGGCCGAAAAAGAAATTGGGTTACGGGGGCGAATTCCTGTGGCTACGATGGGGGGGCTTAAGGCGCGTGGCCATCCGATTGGGGCGACTGCTTTGTATCAGACCTGTGAAATTGTGTTGCAATTGACAGGGCGGGCAGGAAAGAATCAGGTAAAGGATGCTAAAATTGGGTTGTTGCAAAGTGTGGGCGGAGCAGCTACCACATTATTGACGCATATTTTTGGCGTGTAGTCTGTTAGGGGGCATTCATAGCACATCGAAAGCCCAGGTTGGCGCGGGCAACAGTCGGATCGAATGAACCGCGGGCAGTAATGCGTAGCTCTTCGGGAGCAGAAAGCCATGAGCCCCCTCGAACAGATTTGAAGGAGCCTTCGGCAGGACCGAGTGGGTTGACGTCTGGAGAACGTTCATAGAAGCGGGGATCGTACCAGTCGCTCACCCACTCGACGACGTTTCCAGCCATGTCGTATAGGCCCAGGGGAGAACGGCCGTTTGGATAACTCCCTACTGGTGCCGTATCCCGATGTCCATCATCTACTGAACGATCTGCCTTGTCACGGGGACACCCAGCATCACAATAGTTCACCTTGCTTCCGTCAAACGCATCTCCCCACGGATAACGCAACTTGATTCCCTGATTGGGATCAAATCCGGCAGCCTTTTCCCACTCCGCTTCAGATGGCAAGCGTCCTCCCCGCCATTCACAAAATGTCTGGGCATCAAACCAGGTGACAAAAATAACGGGGTAATCAGCAAAAGCCGGATCGCCATAGTAAGCAGGGTGATAGGTAGCTCCAGGATTTGCAGGGGGGCTGCATACACCTGCATCAACACAAAGCGCGTATTGGCCGTTCGTCACTTCTGTTTCATCAATAAAGTACGGGTCTATGCGAACAAGATGGGCTGGTTGTTCGTCTGATTCTCCTTCATCATTTCCCATGAGGAATACGCCACCTGGGATAAAGATCATCCGTGCACCCGTTTCGGTGATAAAGGGTTCCGGTGTAGGCGTAGGCGGGTCGGTGGGGGCCGGTAGTGGTGTAGGGGTGGGGGCCAGGGCAGTCAGGGCAGCAATAACGGCCGATTCCAGTGTGGCTGTTGCCGCCACTCCCTGTGGTGCTTCTCCACGTGAAATATTCAACGCTCCAAACGCCAATCCAACCACTACAACCACCAAAAATAAGCCAGCCATTGCCAACGCCACACGCCGATCCAATTGCCGTCGCATACGCTGTGGCACCACTGGCGGCGGCACAGCCACAGAACGTTTCGGCGTGCGTCGCAAGGGAGCCACTTCCGGTTCCGGGCGTCCTGCTGGACGTGCCAATGCTCGTGCAAAATCAGCCACAGAATCATAACGCGCATCTGCCCGCAACGACATAGCCCGATTTGCCACAAGAGACAGATATGGCTCAACGTCAGGATTTACCTCACGTGCCGGAATCAGGTCAGCCAGACCACTCTCCCGTGCCAGTGCCTTTGGTGGCACTTGCCCTGTAAGCAGCGTGTACAAAGTTGCTCCCAAGCTGTAAATATCGCTTTGGGGCGTTACTTCTCGTTGTGCCTGCTGCTCTGGCGAACCATATCCATCCGTATGTGGTCGAATCCCTACTCCTGGCAAACCAGTATCGACCAAAAACACCTCTCCAGATGGTGTCAGGCGAATGTTAGCCGGTTTGATATTCAGGTGTAAAACACCCTTTTCGTGCAAATAAGTTAATGGTTTGCAGGCTGCCTGAAGCCAGGGCACAATCAGGTCAGAAGGCAGGGGGCCATATTGATTCAATAATTGTTGCAGATCAACACCATCTACATAAGTGCTTACAAGATACTGCCCTATATTTTCCAGGGCAAAATGATCTATCACAGATGGTAACTGGGGATGACTCAAACCACTTAGGCGACGTGCTTCTGCCCGAAAGCGACGCTGAATTTCTACGGAAGGATCAAGGTACTCCTTGATGGCCACGTCTAGTTGATCGTGGATATCCCACGCCCGATACACAGCACCATAAGGGCCTTCCGCCAGCAGGCTCACTATGCGATATCGTTTATTGAGTATTTCCCCAGGTAAAAGTGGCATATCTTGTTCTGAATTGTCTGGGTTCAGCTATCGAATTCGCGCATAATTTCTTCCAGACTTGCTTGTGATCCCATTATAGTTACCCGATCACCTAATTGAAGACGGGTATATCCGTGTGTTATGAGCAATTGGTCGTCGCGACGTACAGAGAGGACGAGTGTGTCGAGTGGCAAGCGAAGATCGCGAAGCGTACGGCCGTTTAACATCGGATCCCGCAATTCCACTTCTACAATATCTTGTTCCGGCCGCATACCCAACAACAGAGACCCTGTGGATGGAGACCGCACCAGTCGCTCCATCAGGCTAATAACAGCACTATTCGGCTCTACCACAATAACATCCAGGTCTCGAAAACGGTCATAATTGGCTGGATCATTGAGCCGCACAATCACAGTTTCAATACCAAATTTCTCATATACCAGTTCACAAATCTGATAATTTTCCTCATCTGACATCATGGCCACAACGGCATCAGCATGAGCGGTATCCAATTTTTGTAATGATTCCAGGTCAATTGCCGGAATATTGATAATACGCAAATTTTCATCTGTATGGGCAAGTTCTGGTTGATAGGCAGGATCAAGGCAAGCCAGCTTCACCTGCCAGTCATGTGCCAAAAGATGTCTGGCTAAAGTCACAGCTTCCCCGCCAACGCCAAAGATGATTGCATCGCGGATGCCGTCAAATTCGGCCGTTTCTCCCCGTGTGTGTCCTTCACCAGCCCGATTAATCGCATATTTCAGAAAAATCGGGCCAACAATTTCATTCAAAACCACCACAGCAATAATCATTGTCGCAAAATCATTTCCCAACTGAGGAAACTCACCTGCCACCTCTTTGGCCAACCCCAAGGCAACACCAGCCTGAGTAAGAAGCCCCATCCAATACAACCGACTATGTTGCACTGAGTCACCAGCCACCACACCACCAGCAAACGAGCCCGCAATAATAGCCACCAGACGTACCACAAACAACGCCAACGCAATCGGCCAGATAGTCAATAACACATCCAGCTTAAGCGATGCCCCTGTCAGCGTAAAGAAAGCCACATAAACAAACGGCCCCGTCTTGTGCAAAATATGGTCAAACTCAGTGCGGTAATTCGTAAAATTAGTTACCAAGAAACCGGTCAGCATGCAAACAAGCAACGGTTCTACAAAAATTTCAAATGGCCAGGCATCATGAGAATAGGTTCTGAGCTGAGCTGACAGATAAAAAACAGAATAGCCAGCAAGCAAAATCAGAATTGCCTTAACAAAGTGGTTGGTATTCATAGCCAGTATAAGACGAAGAACGGCCGCTACCACAAACGCTGCCAATATCGCCAATACCAACTCCCCCAACAACAACAACACAAACCCCAAATTCAAACTGACCTGAGCCAGCAAAGCATCAACAGCCGAAGCACTCAGGGCAAACACCATAATGACGATCACATCCGTAATTACCGTCACACCCAACACCACCTGAGTAAGAGGCCCTTTTGCCCGCAACTCACTCACCACGGCAATTGCCGAAGACGGTGAACGCGCGATCAAAATTGCCCCCGTCAGCATGGCTGTCGCTGTCACCAGCACAGCCGATTTCCCGGCAATAAACGGAATAGCATTTGCCAGCAAAAATACCGAACCGCCAACAAGAATAAACGTCAGCACAACCACGCCAGCCGCAATCCAACCAATACTCTTAAACTTCCCTTTCAGTTCTGACAAAAGCAACTCATTACCAGCAGCGAAGGCAATGAGCGCCAGAGAGACCCCATCCACAAAATGCAACTGTTCAATTGCTTCTTTGCTAAAAAAGCCCAGCACAAACGGCCCGGCAATTAACCCTGCAAACAAATATCCTGTAATTTTGGGCAATCGAATTTTGGCAAACAAATTGCCAATTTGGTTTGATGACAAGGCAATAACACAGAAGCCGGTAAGTAAAATAAATATTTCCTGGTAATTCTCCATAACTAAGTTTTTCTCCACGATTATGCTTGTCTGACCACAAAGCCAGACTGCCATTTTCTATAAACTAAACTGGCCATATCTGAACGACATGGCTATTGATAGCCAATTTTATTCTCTGTGCAACTGTGTGTTCTCCCCGTAACTCTCTGTGTTTTACCTGAATATTTGCATTTTTCTACCCCAAACAATTTTCGGGAATTAGATATTAACCGGATAATATGGTGCATTATTCAGGGGAAGCAAGAAGGTTTTTTACAATACGGCCGTCTTTCATGACCAACACAATATTTTCCGTCTGTTCCAATGAACGAATATCCGCCAGCGGATCCGTCCGCACCACCACCACATCCGCCAACTTGCCCGGCGCCAACGTACCAACCCGATCTTGCCAGCCCAGGCACTCTGCAGCCACCTTTGTCGTTGCCACAATCGCATCCATTGGTGACATGCCCACTTTACACATCAAACCCAACTCTCGCAAGTTCGTCCCGTGTGGCATCACACCCGCATCTGTCCCCATAGCAATTTTCACACCCGCTTTCCAGGCACGGGCAATACTCTCACTATGAATCTCAATCGTCTCCCGTGCCTTACGTACCCCCCATTCTGGCATAGAACCAGTCGCTTCGGCAATTTCCACCACTGCCAGCGGCGCCAACAGCGTGGGCACAAGAAACGTCCCATGTTCCACCATCAACTCAATGGCCTCATCATCCAGATAAATACCATGCTCAATCGAATGAATACCGGCCCGCACGGCGTTTTTGATGCCTTCAGCCCCTTGCGCATGAGCCATCACCTTAATCCCCCGACGATAGGCCGCTTCCTGAACAATAACGGCTAGCTCTTCTGGCGAAAATTGGGTGAATTCAGGATGGTCTGTGGGGCTAAGCACACCACCAGTACTACATACTTTGATTACCTCTGCCCCGGCGCGTAATACTTCGCGTACTTTTTTGCGAACCTCGTCCACGCCATCACAACGGCCGTCTGGCCGCCCAGGATGTGGCGGGAACAGGTTTATTTCTGCTCCAGATGGCAACCAGCCATCTCCATGTCCACCAGTAATGGTAAGCACACTAATACTGATTTGCATTCGCGGCCCCTCAATCAGCCCCTGTTCGACAGCCTGCTTCATGCCCAAATCAGCCCCACCAGCATCGCGCACACTGGTGATGCCCGCATTTAACGTACGCCGCATCTGGTCAATGGCCTGATAGAAGGGTAAGGAGAAGGGAGTGTTGATGGCCTTCATCAGGTTTACACCGTCAAAAAGCAGGTGCACGTGGGTATCTATTAAACCGGGCAGAATATACCCCCCCTGGGCATCTATCATTTCTACTGGTTCATTGGGGAGTGGTATATCTGCTTTGTGCCCCACTGCCTGAATTTTGTTTTCGCGAACCAAGATGGCCGCTTGTGGTAGGGGATCCCCCCCATTTCCGTCAATTAATGTGCCATTGTGTATGAGCTGATACTTCATTTTCTTTCCTCTTTTTGCTGAAAGTTGCACAAAAAAACTGGAACAGGTAGTTTATCGGATGTTGTATAAAGAACAAAAAGCTGGAGCAATGTGAGAAAATGTCTGAACAGTCAGAAGATATTGCCAAACGGTTGCAAGCAGCATTATGGCGTATTTATCGTCGTCCAGAACGGCCGTTTCCCTGGACTCACAGCGGCAATCTACCCTGGAACGATCCTGCATTCTCCGAGCGCATGTTACGAGAACACCTGGACGACAGCCACGGAGCTGCCTCACGCAACACAGCCGAGCGAACCCACCAACTTCGCTGGCTAATGGAAAAGCTGGCTATTGCGCCTGGCAAACATGTGTTGGATGTCACCTGTGGTCCAGGATTATACGCTGTACCTCTGGCACAACAGGGCATCACTGTAACCGGGGTAGATTTCAGCCCGGCAGCAATCGCTTACGCCCGTGATTTGGCCAAAGTGGAAGGGGTGGCCGACTTGTGCCAATTTATTGAAGCAGACATTCGTGATTACGCACCGGAAACGGCCGTTTACGACGCTGCCCTCTTCCTCTACGGCCAACTTGCCGTCTTTCCCCGTCACCAGGCTCAAACCATCCTCACCCACCTCGCCCGCGCCCTCAAACCCGGCGGACGCCTTTGTGTGGAACTACTCAACCAGGAAAAAGTAGACAAAACCAACAGCAACTGGTGGTTCACCGACAATACTGGCTTATGGGGAGACACCCCCTTTCTCCATCTTGGCGAACGATTCTGGCTAGAAACAGAAAAAATCTCCGTAGAACGTTACCTCATCCTCCATCTGGAAAGCGGCCAACTGGACGAAATCCATTTATGCGACCAGACTTACGCCGTCAGCGAAATGGAAGCCATGATGTATCAGGCCGGCTTCCAAAAAGTAACGGTCTATCCAGCATGGGATGGCTTACCTTTGTACGATGCAGATGAGTGGATTGTGTATGTAGCAACACGCTAGCACCTGCTCCCAATCAGCCATTGTCTTCCTGGGAATGCACCTCACTTTCAGAAAGAATGCGCGAGCCATACCGATTAGCAAACACCTGGGTGAATTCTGCACCAAAAAGCAAAATTTGCGCCGAATAGTAAACCCAAACAAGCAACACCACCAGAGAACCGGCTACCCCATAGACTGACCGCACACCAGTGAAACGCAAATAGAGACTGATGACATACCGACCGACACCTAGCAAAACGGCCGTTACACTTGCCCCCAGCCAAACATCCCGCCACGCCACCTCTGCATCTGGCAAAATTTTGAACAAAATCGCCAGCAAAACAACCATCATGAGCAAGGGCAGCAGCCCCCCAGCCAAAGACCAAAGCGGTGTAAGAGGTGGCAACCAGTACGCCAGCCAATCTCGCAATGCTGCCAACACAGCACTGGCCGCCAACGTAAACACCAATAATAACCCTACAATAAAAACCATCAGAAACGACAGCAAACGGGTGCGTACAAATTGCCATACACCATGCCGTGGCGGCGGCTCTACATGCCAGATGGCATTAAGCGCCCGTTTGAGTTGACCAAACACACCAGACGCACCAAATAACAGGACAAGGCCACCAATAACAGTTGCCCAAATATTGGCCGACGGCCGAAAAAGGTTTTGAGCGAGTAAATTTTGCAAGAAAACGGCCGTTTCTGGCCCAACAACACGCTCCAACTCCGCCAACAACCGCCCCTCTGCCGCCGCCGGACCAAACACCAGCCCCGCAACAGCCACAACCAGCACCAACAACGGCGAAAGCGCAAACAAAGTATAGTAAGCCAGGCCTGCCGCCAACATAGAAGCCTTGTCACGGCTAAAGGCAACGGCCGTTTCTCGCACCAACTCCCAAAAAATTCGCCAGCCCCGTCGCAATACCTACACCACCTTCCCCAACGCCTGTCGCAAATCTGCAATCAAATCCTGCACATTCTCAATCCCCACCGAAATACGCACCAGTCCCGGATCCACCGCCAGCGGCGAATCGGCCACCGAAGCGTGCGTCATCGGTGCAGGCAGCTCAATAAGCGACTCCACCCCACCCAGCGACTCCGCCAATGTAAACAACTTTGTTTCCCTGGCAACCACCCGGGCTGCGGCTTCACCACCATGCAAAATAAAGGAAATCATGCCACCGGGCGCCTTCATTTGCCGCCGCGCCAATTCATGTTGCGGATGCGACTCCAGGCCAGGATAAATCACCTCAGCCACAGCAGGATGATCTGCCAAAAATTGAGCAATCTGCATCGCATTCTGGCAATGTTGCCGCATCCGTAACGCCAGAGTCTTAATGCCACGCAAAGTCAGAAAACAATCCATCGGCCCCGGCACAGCCCCAACAGCATTCTGCAAAAACTTGAGCTGTTCATAAACGGCCGTATCATTCAACACAATCGCCCCCCCAACAACATCCGAATGACCACCAATATACTTGGTCGTACTATGCACCACAAAATCAGCCCCCAAAGACAACGGCCGTTGCAACACCGGCGACGCAAACGTATTATCCACACCCAACCAGGCACCAGCCTCATGCGCCACATCAGCCAGCGCCGTAATATCACTAATACGCAACATCGGATTCGTGGGCGTCTCCAACCAAACCAGTTTTGTATTCGGTCGCATCGCTTCCCGAACGGCCGTTACATCCGTCGTATCCACAAAACTAAACGCCACCCCATACTTCTGCAACACCTTGTCAAACAAACGGAACGTTCCCCCATACACATCATTCCCACAAACCACATGATCACCCGCGCCCAACAATCGCAACAACGTATCAATCGCCGCCATACCCGACGCAAACGCCAGCGCATACTTCCCCCCCTCCAGCGCTGCCAGCGACGCCTGCAAAGCCGTCCGCGTCGGATTATCCGTCCGTGAATACTCATACCCCTTATGCACCGCCACATCTGCCTGAGCATACGTCGAAGTCTGGTAAATAGGCGTCATCACCGCCCCCGTTTGCGGGTCTGGCTCCACACCCGCATGCACAACCAGCGTCTCCAAATGCAATTCATTCTGCTCTTTCTGCTCTTTCATTATCACTCCCGTACTCAATCATTCAATCTTGTCACTCAAATAAAACATCTGTTTGTTCTCATTAACCAACATCTCTTGCAAATTGTAGTCCCTCTGCCACGCTTTGCCTACTAAATGTCACACCTGTATTGTGATTTATGTCACAATCACCTTGTGACAATCGTCAATTACAAATGGACGCCCGTCCGCCTATAATGCAGGTAGATTTGAAACACAGGGTAATGAATTAAAAATCAAACGGAAATCAGCTCGCTTTGCGAGAAGGAGAGTACCATGAGTACCTTAAGAATCAAGAATCGCGTGATCACCGATCCGCCCGTTGCCGAATTTCTATTCAGCAACACCCGTAGCAGTTGGCTTTGGCTTCTTTTGCGTGTCTGGCTGGGCTACAAATGGATAGACGCAGCTTTGCACAAAATTGACAATCCGGCCTGGGTCCAGACAGGCGAAGCCCTCAAAGGATTCTGGATGGGTGCCGTACAGGTGCCAGAGCAGGGACGGCCTCCTATTGCATTTGACTGGTATCGCTCCTTCATTCAGTTCCTGCTGGATACAGAATCTTATACCTGGTTTGCCAAAGTTATTGCTTACGGTGAATTTTTGGTAGGGATTGCGTTGATTTTGGGTCTGTTTACAGGCATCGCAGCTTTCTTTGGCGGGTTCATGAACTGGAACTTCATCATGGCCGGCGCAGCCAGCACAAATGGCCTGATGTTGGTAGTAGCCATGTTACTGATTCTGGCCTGGAAGGTTGCGGGGTACATCGGACTGGATTACTTCCTCCTGCCTCGGTTGGGGACTCCGTGGCGGGTAAAGTCAGCGGCGGAAGTGGTTGAGCCGCCTACCAACAAGCTGGCTAGAGCCTAACCTTTCTTCTCCTGTTTCTCCTTTCGTTGGCCGAAACGGCTAATCTGAAAAAGGGTGGTGCAAAAAGCACCGCCCTTTTTCGTTTTGGGGGCAGGGCTTTGCTTGCGTTTTGGTGGGAATGGGTACAATTGGCAACATGAAGACAAAGTGGCAAGTTCGATTGGGATATTGGGTGCATACGGCCGTTTTCAGCACACTTGTTGTTATTACTACGCTCACATGCATTCGCCTGCTTTATGAGTCGCTTTTTCCCCGCTGGCTATGGGCAGGACGGCCGTTTCCCGTTGTTGGCCTCACCCTTTTGGTAACCATACCGGTGCTCATCATTCACCACCGACAATCTTTAGCTGTCACCCCCTTTTCCCCACTCCTTCTTAACATCTTCTATCTCGTCAGCCCAAACGTCAATCTGGTAGCTGGTTGGCTTGTGCTGGGCGGGTCAGTCTGGCTAACGGCCGTTCTTTTCTGGCAACGCTCCCCCTCCCCCTCCTCATTTATGGGGGTGCTCTGGCTATGGCTGGCACTGATTCCCATCTACTATGCGACGATGCCTCATGTCGTTGGTCAGGCTGATACATTTGAATTTCAGGTCGTTGCGCCACGGCTGGGTATTGTGCACCCCACCGGCTACCCCCTCTATTTGCTGTGGAGCAAGCTATTCACCCTATTACCATTTGGTACAGTTGCCTGGCGCATCAATGCCGGCACGGCCGTACTGGCACTGGCAGCCTGTACTATTCTGTACTTATTCACCAACCGTCTGCTCCAGCACTCGCTACCAGCTTTACTAACGGCCGTTACCTTTGGCCTTACCCCCACATTCTGGAGCCAGGCCATCGAAGCAGAAGTGTACGCATTACATGCGCTGGTAGTCATACTGGCATTGTGGCTCATGCACCAACTACTCACTGCCACCCGTCGTCCTGAAGCCTGGCGCACTGTTTACAGACTTGTTTTTCTTATTGGTCTGGGACTGACCAACCACCTGACCACTGTCTTTCTGTTACCGCCGGCGGCTGTAACTGCCTGGCTGGCCTGGCGAGTGTGGCGCGAGCCGCTCCGTTCAGTGGCCACTCGTTTACCCCGACTGATTGTGGCTTTTGTGTTACCACTATCTTTGTACGCCTACCTACCTTTGCGTTGGCTGGCCGTAAATGGAGAACCAATGGGAGCAAGCCGTTTTGTGGATTGGGTAATTGGTGGGCGATTTCAGGGTGCTTTGCAATGGTTGGCCTGGCTGAATGATCCTGCCCGCTATGCCATTATTGGCCGCCTGGTGCTGGCAGAGTGGGGCTGGCTGAATCTGGGGGTGGCAGGTGTGGGGTTATTGGCGCTTTTGTGGCGGAATTGGCGTATGACGGCCGTTTTGCTCATTACATGGCTGGGGTTTATCTTTTACGCGCTTAACTATTATGTGCCAGACCTGGCTGTTTTTATTATTCCGGCTCATCTGGTAACGGCCGTTTTTTGGGCTGCTGGTCTCCACATGGCTTTTCGGGTTTTACGCCGCTTGTGGTCTCACGCTGGCATCCCGCTGGCGACGACGTTGCTCCTGTTGCCCACGTTGCTGGCTGCTGCCAGATATTGGCCTGAACTGGCCGACCGAAATGACCCGGCTCTTTTGCAATGGGGAACGGCCGTTTTGCGCTTGCCCATTCCCCAAAACGCGGCCATTTTGGCCGACAGTGAAAAAATCGCGCCTCTTTTCTATTTACAACAGGCAGAAAATGTGCGGCCTGACCTGGACATCATGGTTTTGCCTGACGAAGCGGCCTATCGGGCGGAACTGGACAAGCGGGTGGCATCCGGGCAACCGGTCTTTTTGGCTCGCTTTTTGCCTGGCCTGGAAGGTGTGTATCATCTGCGTTCGTTAGGCCCGCTAACAGAAGTAAGCCGCGAACCACTGACGCATCTGCCCGAAACGGCCGTTCCTGCCACCCTGACTTTTGGCGAAGTACGACTGTTAGGATATTCACTGGCCACAGAAGCGGCTACCAACCCGCAAGAATCGGCCGTTACCCTATACTGGCAAGCCACCCAACCAATTACCCAAACACAGGTGGTTTACGTACGCTGGCAGGCCGAAGATTATACTGGCCAACCGGACGCACCTGCCGGGCAACATCCAGCCAACAACTACTATCCAATTGCTGCCTGGAAAGGGAATGAGATTGTACCCGACTATCATCACTGGCCCCGGCCTATGCCAGCCAAGCCGACACGTATGGCTTTGCAGGTCGCACTGGGCGCACCGTTTACACCGGCTAATGCCTTGAACTGGCAGACTGTCACAGAAATCACACTGCACCCCTTGCCAGCACTGCCCCAGGAACGGCCGTATCGTCTCATCGTGGGGAACACAGCCATCACCGGTGCTACCTTCCCAGACCAGATTCGCCCGCAACAACCCTTGCCAATCACCATATCCGGCATTGGTTCGGCCGCAGAATTATCTCTGACCCTTGCAGAACAGTATCCACCTGCCACTCCCGATTTACTTATTTCCCCAACTGTCACTTCTGGCAGTTTTACCTGGGCCACAGAATTGGCAACGAGCCAGAAAAACGGCCGTTATCACCTCATCCTCACACATCCCGGACAAGCCGCTTTCTGTGGCTGGCTCACTCCCCCTGCCAGTGGCTGCTCTCTGGGAATCATTACCCTTAGCGGTGTCCCCCTGCCACCAGATGCCATCAACTTTGAAGATAAAATCGCCCTGCTAAAGACAGAAATACCAGAAACAAGCCTGCATCCAGGCGGCCAATTTGCCGTCACATTCACCTGGCAAGCATTATCCCCTATCGCTGAAGATTACACCGTATTTGTCCAAATTTTGGACGCCAATGACAAGCTTGTAGGGCAGGTAGATGCCTGGCCAATGCAAGGGACATTCCCCACCAGCCAATGGTCTCCTGGCGAAATCATCACCGATCCCTACGTGATACAACTCCCGGCAGACTTGCCACCAGGTGAATACCGGTTGCAGGCCGGTTTTTACTTGCTGGCTACTCTACGCCGGTTGCCGGTTGTTGATGCCAATGGCACACCCGTAGATGATAAAGTGGTAATACCAGGGCTTATCCATCAACCTTAGTCGGATTAGTAAAAAGAAACGCGCCATAACCAACCACCTGATCTTTGGAACCGGCCGTGTCCCCAGAGTTACGCAGGTCGGCAATGTGTACCACCATCCCTGATTGTTCTGTCAGGTATAACAAGCCCTGAATTGCCAGACGGCCACAAGCCTGTTCGGGACCGATTGCGTTTGGTCGCTGGCGCTGAATGGCCATCGCTGTTGCCATGTCGAGGCGGCGGGCAGTCTCGTAGGTGTGGTAGTGGCTTAAATCAGAGCTGACTATGAAGCGGGTATGGGAGTCACTCCAGAATACGCTCAATATTTCGGCAACTTGTTGTGGTGTGGCGTCCCCGACTAAAAGGGGGACAATGCGTGCCTGGGGGCAGATTTCTTGCAGAAAAGGTAGCTGGACTTCGAGGCAGTGTTCGGGAATGTGAGCGGGGTTGGAGATGTGGATGTAGGGAAACGGCCGTATCTTTTCCACCGCTTCCAAATCAACAACCATCTCGCCTAAAGGCGTAGCAAATGCAGTAAATGATGTGGCCGCAATGCCAAATACAGGCACCCAATGGGCTGGGCCAATCAGTACCAATCGTTCAATTTGTTGGCCATCAGATAACCAATGGCGATAGGCTGTGCCGGCTACAGGGCCAGAGTACAAATAACCAGCGTGAGGCACAATGATCGCTTTTGGGGGTGGAACGTGGAGATAAACGGCCGATTCCAAAAATTGCCGGACTGTCTGGCGCAAATGCACTGGCTGCGAGGGATAAAATGTTCCGGCTACAGCCGGAGAGCGGACTTTGGTCGTGTCCATTTTCCTTCACCTCCGCCTGCTTTTCTATATTATAATACAAAGAAAGAGGCTTTTAGTTTCTGGTTAATTTGCGTGATTAATCAGACAATGGTGAGGCAGGAAATTTCACTGCCATTCTTCATGATCTTTGCAGCACATAACACCCCTGCCTGAATGGTTGCAAATAAGGGAAAATGGTAACAACCAGGTATTGGCATCGTTTGCCAGACGGCCGTATTCAGTGTGATGTTTGTCCACGAGCGTGTAAGCTGCACGAGGGACAACGGGGGATGTGTTTTGTGCGTTTGTGTCAGGATGGGCAAATTATGCTGGATACATACGGCCGTTCTTCCGGTTTCTGCGTAGATCCCATCGAAAAAAAGCCCCTCAACCACTTCCTGCCTGGCACACCCGTTCTCTCCTTTGGCACAGCCGGATGCAATCTGGCCTGTCGGTTCTGCCAAAATTGGGACATCAGTAAATCCCGCGAAATAGACACCCTGGCCGACACAGCCACACCGGAGCAAATTGCACAGGCCGCCCGACAACTTGGTTGCCGCAGTGTGGCCTTCACCTACAACGATCCGGTTATTTTTATGGAATACGCCATTGACGTTGCCCAGGCTTGCCACGAACTAGGTATTAAAACCGTGGCCGTAACAGCTGGCTATATGTGCGATGCGCCTCGCCGGGAATTTTACCGGTACATGGATGCCGCCAATGTGGACCTGAAGGGATTTACCGACGCATTTTATCGAAAGCTGTGTGCTGGAGAGTTGCAACCTGTGCTGGAAACACTTCTCTATCTAAAGCATGAAACCCGTGTCTGGTTTGAAATCACTAACCTGATTATTCCCGGACACAATGACTCAGAGGCAGAACTGGATGCAATGACGCAATGGATTGTCCGTAACCTGGGGCCAGATGTGCCGGTGCATTTTACAGCTTTTCATCCAGATTATAAGATGCTGAATACGCCGCCGACGCCTCCCCAAACACTGACGCGCGCGCGGGAAATTGCTTTGCGTAATGGCATTCGATATGCGTACACAGGTAATGTATATGACCGGCGGGGGCAAAGTACGTACTGTCATGTGTGTGGTCAAGTGTTGATTGAACGGAACTGGTACGAGTTGGGCGTGTGGAATCTGACGGAAAACGGCCGTTGTCGTTTTTGCCATACTCCCTGTGCCGGTATTTTTGAGAACAAGCCCGGAAAATGGGGAGCCCGTCGCTTGCCAGTACGCCTGCAATATTTCATCTCTCGACACCAATAGTACAAGTATTTTCTCTTCCCCTCTTGCCATCCCCCCTTTTTTGTTGTATGATTTCAACAATAGGTATTGTTGTAATATCCCGCACGTATCGCTATCGTTGGTACGGCACCCTGTAAAGTGAATGGTCGCGCAAACTGAGCCACAAATCAGTATTAAGGGAGTACGTGAAGGTCTGCTTATCACCCTGGGCAATGGGGTGTATGCAGACATTTTGGCGCGACTGGAGGAAGAGTTAACAACAAAGCAAACATTTTTGCAGGGCAGTCAGGTAATTTTGGCTGTAGGTGACCGGGCGTTGCGCCTGGCAGAGTTGCGTGATGTTCAGCAGATGTTGGCGGAACGGGGGCTGACGTTGTGGGCTGTGTTGGCAGATTTGCCGGAGACGCGAGATGCAGCGCGCCAGTTGGAACTGGCGACACGCCTGCCTGGTAGCCAGACAGACCTGGAGGGGAATATGCTGGAAACGGCCGTTTCTCCTTCTCACACGCCAGAAATTGAGCCACCTTCGGCCAATTGTTTGTTGTTGGCCGAAACATTGCGTTCTGGCCGTTCTGTCTATTATGAAGGGCATGTTGTTATCATTGGGGATGTGAATCCAGGTGCCGAAATTATAGCTGGCGGCAATGTTGTTGTTTGGGGACGTTTGCGGGGGTTGGTGCATGCTGGCGCGTTGGGAGATGAAACGGCCGTTATCTGTGCCCTAGACCTTTCCCCCACCCAACTCCGCATCGCCAACCAAATCGCCATTCCTCCCGACGAACCCGCTCGCTCTCCCATCCCTGAAAAGGCATTCATTAAACAAGGACAAATCATTGCCGAACCGTGGCAAATTCGTAAGTAGTGGCGATAGCATGTTGCGGCTTTCGGGGCAGGGACACCCCGTAGCCATCAAGGAGTAATTTTATGAGTGGTAAAGTGATTACGATTACATCGGGCAAAGGTGGTGTTGGCAAAACAACCGTAACTGCCAATTTGGCTTCTGCGTTGGCTATGATGGGTAAAAAAGTGGTTGCCATTGATGCTGACATCGGGTTACGCAACCTGGATGTCATCATGGGGCTGGAAAACCGGATAGTCTATGATCTGGTTGACGTGGTAGAAGGACGGTGTCGGCTACGGCAGGCAATGATCAAAGACAAACGCTTGCCAGAGCTGTACCTGATCCCGGCTGCGCAAACACGAGACAAAACGGCCGTTAGCCCCTCCGACATGATCGTTGTTTGCGACCAGTTGCGGCAAGAAATGGACTACATTGTCATAGACTCCCCGGCCGGAATTGAACGTGGTTTCCGCAATGCTGTGGCCCCGGCCGATCAGGTAATCATTGTTACCAATCCAGAAGTATCGGCCGTGCGCGATGCCGACCGCATCGTAGGCCTCATCGAAGCTGAGGAAAAAGGACCAGCCAAGCTGCTCATCAATCGCTTGAAACCCGGCCTGGTAGCCAGGGGAGAAATGCTGTCTGTGGAAGATGTTTTGGATATCCTCATGATTGATCTCATAGGCGTTATCCCTGAAGATGAGTCCATCCTCATTGCTGGTAATCAGGGAATGCCCGTTGTTTTAAGCAGTGCCAATGGAACCAGTGCCGGCCAGGCATTCCGTAATGTCGCCCAGCGGCTAGAAGGACAAGATGTGCCGTTTTTGGATTTGACGCCCAAAAGTGGCCTTCTGAACCGTTTGAGCAGTTGGCTAAACAAGCAATCATGAAGTTAAGAGAAGCGCGAGAACGTCATTTGAATAATGCGCGTTTATTTTTCTATCTTTTGTATGTTCTTCGCGTTTCTGTGGTTTATTCTCACAGGAGCAGGCTATGAGTTGGTTAAGCCGAATTTTTGGAAAGAAAGAAAGTAGCGGTGCTGTGGCCAAACAACGGCTGCAAATGGTGCTTATCCATGATCGCAGTGATATTTCCCCAGGGTTGTTGGAGCAAATCAAAGATGACATTATTGAGGTCATTGCCCGTCATCTGACCATTGACCCGGAGAGTGTAGTGGTCAATCTGGCACAGTCGAGCCGTGAAAGTCGGCTGGTGGCGGAGATTCCGTTGCAATTAAACGGCCGTCGGCAAAAGTCATCCGTGGATTCGGATTCGGAATAGGTAACAGGCTGGTTTTGGGGTACCCAGGGTCGTTTTCTGGATTAATGGGAGATGGGAAACGGCCGTTTCCAGTCGCCAATTTCCCCGTCTTTAATTACAATCTCTCGTTGATATATCAATACCAAATATATGGAGAAAGGCTATACTAGCCTCTAATACCCATGCTAAGCAGAACATCCGTCTGGCGACATTTTGACCTCTGGTTAACTGCCGCCGTTCTACTACTGACATCTTACGGCATCTTGATGATACGCAGTGCCGTTACAGGCGCACCACTGCTGGAACCCTTGCCCGGACAGCAAGTCCAATGGGCTATTCTAGGCATCATCATCATGTTGGCAGTTGCCAGCATAGACTATCGTGTTTTTACAGCTGCCCACTGGTATATCTATGCCAGTTTTGTGGCATTACTTATCTTTGTCGCCGTCGCCGGACAAATCAACAATGATGCCCGTCGTTGGATTCAAGTCACGTCCACCATCCAGATTCAGCCATCAGAATTCGGCCGTATCTTCTTCACCCTTACCTTCGGCCAATTTCTCGCCGAACGCCGCCACCATATCCACCGTTTCTCCAACACCCTCATCACCCTCGCTTACGTCGGCGTTCCCATTGCCCTCATCTTCATTGAACCAGACCTTGGTATGTCCATTCTCTACATTTTCATCTGGTTCGTCATGATTTGGGTAGCCGGCCTACCTGCGTCCCACTTTGTTATTCTCGCGGCCATCGGCATCATCGGCATCAGTGCCGTCTTCCCATTCCTGGCTGACTACCAAAAAGAACGCATCACCGTCTTCCTCAACCCAGAGGCAGCCGACGAAGAAGACATCTTCAACATCAACCAGGCTGAAATCAGCATCGGCTCCGGCGGACTATGGGGCAAAGGTTACATGCAAGGCTCACAAAGCCAACTCGGTTTCTTGCGTGTACAGCATACGGACTTCATCTTCTCCGTTATCACCGAAGAAATGGGGCTAATCTTCGGCTCTCTCGTTGTTCTCGGCCTCATGGCCTTTATCCTGATGCGTATTTTGCGTGTGGCCACCCTCACCCCCGATCCAGCCGGGAAATTTACCTGCACGGGCATAGCGGCCGTACTCTTCTTCCAAACAGTTGTAAGCGTCGGCATGAACGTTCGTCTGCTACCCGTTACCGGCCTCACCCTTCCCTTCGTTAGCTATGGCGGCAGTTCTCTCATCACGCTCTTTATCGGTATTGGCATTGTCCAATCCATCCTCATGCGCCACCGTAAACAAGACTTCGCCTGATTCCCGCCAACTGGTTGACCCGCCTCAGTTACGATATACTTTCTACAACTTCCTGAAAAATGAAGGATATTTCAAAATGAGTGTACGAGTGCGTTTTGCTCCTAGCCCAACGGGCTACTTACACATTGGCGGAGCCCGAACGGCTTTATTCAACTGGATGTTTGCCCGCCATCATGGTGGTCAGTTCATCTTACGTATTGAAGATACCGACCAAAAGCGAACTGTGCCTGGTGCCATTGAAGCAATCATGGATGCCATGCGCTGGCTAGGTCTTGATTGGGACGAAGGCCCCGATGTAGGCGGCCCTTATGGCCCTTACATCCAAACTCAGCGGGCTGATTTATACAGAGAATGGGCTTACTGGTTAGTAGAACATGGCCATGCCTACAAATGTTTTTGTACGTCGGAAGAGGTAGCTAAACGGCGAGAATCCCGACAAGGCGACCAACAAGCAATCCTGGGGTACGATCGTCATTGTCGGTACTTGTCGGCAGAAGAAGTGGCAGCGAAAGAAGCCCAGGGAATTCCCTATGTTATCCGCTTTAAGATGCCTCTGGAAGGGACAACCACTATTCCTGATATCATTCGGGGAGACATTGTGGTGGACAATGGTCAGGTTCAGGACGCTGTATTGTTAAAGTCTGATGGATTGCCCACCTATCATCTGGCCAATGTGGTGGATGATCATTTCATGAAAATCACGCATATTTTGCGAGCGGATGAATGGATTAACACGGCTCCTCTTCATATTCATCTTTACCACGCATTTGGCTGGGATGTGCCTGCTTATGCCCATTTGCCATTGGTGCTGAATCCGAGTGGCAAGGGTAAGTTGAGTAAGCGTGCTCAGGCTTTTGATGATGGTGGTCAGCAGGTATTGGTCAAGGTGGAGGAGTTCCGTGATGCTGGCTACTTGCCAGAAGCAGTGTTGAATTTTTTGGCAAATGTGGGGTGGGCGTTTGGAGAAGATCGGGAAAAGTTTTCTATGGCGGAAGCAATTGCTCGTTTTCGCCTGGAGGATATTAATCCGGCGCCATCACGACTGCCATATGGCAAGCTGGATTGGCTCAATGGACAATATATTCAGGAAATGGAGTCGGCAGCACTTGTTGAGGCGGTCGTTCCATTTTTGGAGAAGGCGGGGCTGGATGTCAGTCGGGATGTATTAATGGTGTTGGCTGATTCTATGAAGCCACGCTTGAAGCGGCTGAGTGATGCTGTGGATTTTTTGGTGTTTTTGCGGGATGAAACGGCCGAACCGCTGGCCGTTGAGCAACTCGTGGACAAAAAATTACCCCTCGATGCTGCTCGTGCGGCTTTCCGGGAAGCCCTTGCTATTATTCAGACCATCGAACCATTTTCTGTTGATACGCTGGGTGAACAGTTGCGTGCCATTGGCGAACGACACACAACCAACAGCAAAGCTGGCCCATTCCTGGGCAAAATGCGCTTTGCTATTACTCGACAGCGTATTTCGCCCCCATTGTTTGAATCTATTGTGGCATTGGGCAGAGAACGGGCAACTGCTCGCCTGGAAGAAGCTGTAAAATTGCTGGAAACAGCGTGACACACTCAGGCAAACAGCCCCAACCCTGACTTGTCAGCAAGGGCATCACATGGTAAAATTTTGCCGCTATTGAGGGATAGTTTAACGGCAGAACAGCGGACTCTGACTCCGTTAGTCCTGGTTCGAATCCAGGTCCCTCAGCAGAAGCCACCCAATGCGGTGGCTTTTTTTGTGTTTACACAAATGCCCCAATGCCGGTTAGTGCGCGCCCAACAATAAGCAAATTGATTTCGTTTGTGCCTTCATAGGTATAAATAGCTTCTGCATCAGTCAGATGGCGGGCAATGTGATTGTCAATAAGAATGCCATTACCGCCCAAAATTTCTCTTGCCAAACCTGCCACCTGGCGTGCTTTGCGGGCGTTGGTATATTTGGCTAACGCGACCATACTTTCATCCATCTGGTTGTTTTCCATCAATTCGGCTAACCGAAAACAGAGGCATTGCATTTCGGTAACAGCGGCAGCCATTTCGACCAGTTTTTGCTGAATGAGCTGGAAGCTGGCTATTGGTTGGCCAAATTGTTCACGGTTGCGGGCGTAATCTAGTGCCAGTTCGAGGCAGGCAGCGGCCAATCCGGCTGCTTCCCAGGCTACGCTATATCGGGTAAAGGTCAGCACGCGAGTAACATCACGAAATGAGTGGCAGTTTGTCAGTCGGTTCGCAGCAGGAACAGGTACATTCTCGAGGGTGATTTCTGCGTTTAGGACAGCCCGTTTGGCTATTTTGCCGGTGATGTTGTGAATGGTGAGGCCGGGTGTTTGTTGGGGATGCTCGATAATGAAACCGCCAAAACGGCCGTTTTCATCCCGCGCCCAAATGATCAACAAATCTGCAATCGCCGCATTACCAATCCAGCGCTTTACCCCATTCAGGACATACACATCCCCTTCTCGTCGGGCTGTAGTCAACACATGCCCCGCATCCGATCCCCGCAAAGGCTCCGTCAGGCCAAAGGCACCAATCATTTCCAAACGCGCCATAGCTGGCAACCAACGTGCTTTTTGCTCCTCTGAACCTAAAAGCCCAATTGTTCCCATTGCCAAACCCGAATGCACACCATAAAACGTGCCTATCGAACCATCGCCACGAGCCAATTCATACCGCACCAACCCGGCAGACAAAGCATCCAATCCGGCACACCCATAACCGTGTAACATCCCCCCCATAATAGGAATAGGCAACGTACCTAACTGCATGACAATCTCACGCGGGAACTCTGCCCGCTCCCAATACGGATTGATATGAGGCCAGACAATCTGTTCCACAAAATGACGAATTTGTTGCCGTAAATCACGCTGGGCTTCTGTGAGGCGATCATTCAAGCGGTAAAAGTCAAATCCGAGATTCATGTTTCATTCCTTTTACATCACAATGGGCTATTGCTGGCCGCTTCCTCGTCTGCTGTATGCTTCCTCAAGTGCTCTTCGGCCAAAACACGCAAAAACCAGCGATCTTCTTCGGTCAGATTGGCTGTTAGCAAGAGTTCTGGACGACGCTGCCAGGTACGCCGCAGTGCTTGTTGGCGTCGCCATGCCTGAATGCGGGCTGCATGACCTGAACGCAAAACGGCGGGGACTTCCCAACCCCGAAAGTTGGCCGGACGGGTGTAATGGGGGCCTTCCAAAAGGCCACTGGCATAGCTGTCTGTTTCGGCGGCATCTTCTGCACCTAATGCGCCGGGGAGTAATCGTGTAACAGCATCTATAACAACCAGGGCGGCCAGCTCTCCACCAGTCAAAACATAATCGCCAATGGAAATTTCGTCCGTGACGAGATGTTCGCGCACGCGCTCATCTATACCTTCGTAACGACCACACAGGAGCATGATCCAATCGTGCCGGGCCAGTTCGCGGGCAACTTTTTGGGTAAACGGCCGTCCTTGGGGAGTGAGTAAAATGACTGGTGGTCGTTTGTCTGTGGGCACGTTTGCCAACACAGATTCAACTGCGGCAAATATAGGCTCTGGCTTGAGTACCATCCCTCCCCCACCACCATAAGGTGGCTCATCTGTTACCCGGTGTTTGTCTGTGGTGTATTGGCGAATATTGTGTATATGTACGGAAAGCAACCCCATCTCTTGCGCCCGTTTGAGGATGCTTTCGTTCAGATAGGCCGGAAACATGGCTGGAAATAATGTGAAGATATCTACGCGCATGGGTCAAGTATGCGGCGAGGCTGAGCAGGTGTCAAGTCTTCTGCCTGAAGCTGGCAAGCTGGGGTATAATCCGCAAAATTTTTGTGAATGAGGAGAAAAGATGCGCGTTTTTCTGACTGGTGGCAAAGGCCAACTGGGTGTGGCCTTGCAAAAAGCTTTGGCAGCGCATGAGGTAATTGTTACGGATATTGAGGAGCTGGATATTACAGACGGGGTAGCAGTGAAAACGGCCGTTTCTGATGCCAACCCCGATGTACTCATCCACTGCGCTGCCTACACCAACGTAGATGGTTGCGCCAAAGACCCGGCACTGGCCTACCGTATTAACGGACTGGGCACACAAAATGTTGTGCTGGCTTGCCAGCAAGCAGGTGTCGATCTTGTTCATATCAGCACCAATGAAGTATTTGCTGGTGAGAACCCCGACGGCTATGAAGAATGGATGCCACTGAACCCGATTAACCCCTACGGCCGTTCCAAAGCCGCCGCTGAGTTCTTTGTCCGCTCTCTCTGGCCACACCACTACATCGTCCGCACCGCCTGGCTCTACGCACCCGGTGGCCGTAACTTTATTCACGCCATTTTGCGCCGCGCCCGCGAAACAGGACAGCTTCGCGTCGTTACAGACGAAGTCGGAAATCCTACTTATGTCAAGGATTTGGCGCAAGCTATCAGCCAACTCATACAAACCAAACAATATGGCACTTACCATTTTGTAAACAGCGGCGCCTGTTCGCGATGGGAATTTGCTAACGAAATTTTGCGGCTGGCCGGACTGACCAACGTGGTAAATACACCAATTTTGAGCCGTGAATTCAAACGGGCTTCTACGCCACCACCCTATGCCGCCTTGCATAATATCGCCGGGGCCGCACTGGGCATTACATTGCGCCCCTGGCCAGAAGCACTGGCAGACTATCTGGCTGAGCACGGAACAGAAGCATGACAGACAAAAAGCCGCTGGTATCGGTGATTATTCCTCACTGGAACGGCCGTCACCACCTGGACGACTGCCTGAACGCCCTGCGGCGCCAAACTTTCCGTGACTTTGAAATTATTTTGGTTGACAATGGATCAACCGATGGCTCTCAGGCCTATATCCGGGAACAGTTTCCCGAAGTGCGCCTGGTCGAGTTAGGAGAAAATCGGGGATTTACCGGTGCATGCAATGCTGGTTATGCGGTGGCTCAAGGCGAATTGATTGTTTTGTTGAACAATGACACCGAAGCTGCCCCAAACTGGCTAACGGCCGTTGTGAAAGCTTTCCAACGCCACCCCAGAGCCGGCATTGTCGCTTGCAAAATCCTTCTCTTCGATCAACGGGATCGTTTCCACACCGCTGGCGATTACTATCGCGTGGATGGCATTCCCGGCAATCGGGGTGTGTGGCAACAAGACACCGGCCAATACGACCGGGAAGAACAAGTCTTTGGTGCTTGTGGGGGAGCAGCCGCCTACCGCCGCCAAATGCTTGAAGAAATCGGCTTTCTGGATGATGATTTTTACTTTTCCTGTGAGGATGTGGATATTTCCTGGCGGGCACACCTGGCCGGATGGGAAGTATGGTATGTGCCAACGGCCGTTGTGTACCACAAACTGAAAGCTTCAGGAGGAAGTGGGGCAGTCAGCAGTTACTACGACGGCCGTAATTTCCTCTACCTCATCTGGAAAAACTATCCTGCTACCTTGCTACGGCAATATTGGCGGGCAATTATACGCGCCCAATGGCGCATTACGCGCGAAGCATTACACCATTGGCGGGGCGAAGCTGCTCGCGCCCGGCTACGGGGGCAACTGGCTGGCTTGTGGGGTATTGTCAAAATGTGGCCTAAACGGCGTCACATTCAGGCAAATCGGCGAATTGACGACGATTCATTGACGGCTTTGCTGACACCGGTTGACGATGTACCCTCCCATAGGTAAGATTACCCCTTCGGTGCGGGCTGTATCTGGAGTACAATACCGACAGTTACGGCCGTTGTGCCCAATTCATTTGACAGGACTAAAATCGTGATGAAATCAGCAACACCATTACTCAGCTTGATTATTCCAGCCTACAACGAAGGCCGCCGCCTGCCCAAAACATTGCCCGGTGTAGTCACCTTTGTTCAGGCGCAATCATACACCACCGAAGTCATCATCGTAAACAACAATAGCAGCGATAATACCCGCGCCATCGCCGATGAATTTGCGGCCCAATACCCCTTCATTCGTGTGATGGATGAACCCACCCAAGGCAAAGGAGCCGCTGTTCGTACCGGTATGCTGGCCGCCACAGGTGAGTATTTATTCATCGCTGATGCAGATTTTTCCATGCCAGTCGAAGAAGTCAACAAGTTTTTGCCGCCTAATTTGTCTGATTATGATGTAGCCATTGGCAGCCGGGAGGCCCCTGGCGCCAAACGATTTAATGAGCCTCATTACCGCCATTTGATGGGACGTGTTTTTAATTTTTATGTCAAGGTGCTGGCTGTGCCCGGTTTTCAGGACACTCAATGTGGCTTTAAATGTTTTCGGCGCGAAGTGGCACGAGATCTGTTTTCTACCCAAATAATTGATGGGTTTGCATTTGATGTGGAAGTGCTCTTTATTGCTCTACGACGTGGGTATCGCATTGTGGAAGTGCCGATTAACTGGTATCACCGCACCAATAGTCGGGTTAATCCAATTCGGGATACGTTTAATATGATTCGGGAGGTTTTGCGCATTCGGTGGAATGGCTGGAACGGCCGTTACGATCCACCAACTAACGCAGATAAACCCTTTCCGGTAAACAGCCACCATTAGCCTGAACTGCCCATTATGGCGTCACTGGTTCTGGAAACATCTGTCTGGCAAGAAATTAACAGCCCTCTGATTGCCGGGCTGGATGAAGCCGGGCGAGGCGCATTGGCCGGCCCGGTGGTAGCTGCCGCAGTTATTCTTCCTCTCACTCGCCCCGATCAATTGGCTTTGCTAAATAAAGTCAATGATTCCAAACAGCTAACAGCGCGCACGCGGGAGAAATTGTATCAACTCATTGTGGCACAGGCGGTCGCCTGGGGTGTTGGCATCGTTGCGGCGGAGGTGATCGATCGGATTGGGATTTTGCCGGCCACACGAGAAGCAATGAGAACGGCCGTTTCCCAACTTGCCCCCGCGCCAGACTACCTGCTCATAGACGGCCGTATTCGCCTCCGCAACCTGCCCACCCCCCAACAAGCCGTCATTCGCGGCGATAGCCTTAGCCTCAGTATTGCCGCCGCCTCCATCATTGCCAAAGTCACTCGCGACCAGATCATGACCGAACTGGATAAAAACTACCCCCAATACGGATTTGCCCGCCACAAAGGATATGGCACAGCCCATCACCTGGCTACCCTGGCCCAACACGGCCCTTCCCCCGTCCACAGGTTTTCTTTTGCCCCCCTGCGCAACACACTCCTTTAATCTCTGTGACAACAAAATTGGCACACAGCCTCCGCATAGCCAAACTCTTTTATGCAAGCAAACAGTTAATCACGCTGTCATTGAGTATCTACCGCAAAACTTCTTGACAGAATAGTTCTGCGTCGTATAATTCCGCTATGCATTTTTCTATCTAGAACGGAGCAAAGTGATGCCACCAACGATACTAGACACCCCCGAACAGCGGGAAAAATGGATTGCTTTTATTCACTCACTTAATCCAGACACCGATGCCCGTGCTATACGCCTGATGGATGAAATGCGCATGGTTGGTCGAACCTTGCACATCATTGGCGAGCACAGCCTGGCAGAAAGTGGGCTATCTTATGCCCAATATCGTATTCTGATGAGTCTGTTTTTCTGCGAAAATATGGAAGGGCGGAACGGCATGAATCCTTCTGAAATTAGCGAACGACAGGGAACAAGTCGGAATACAATTAGCAGTCTGGTGCGCAGCCTGGAAGAACAAGGGCTGGTGAAGCGTGAATTAGACCCCCAGGATCGGCGGAAATTTAACATTCAGCTCACGGAAAACGGCCGTTCTCTGGTGCGTCAGCACGCCAGCCGTCATTTCCGCATCATTCACGACTTCTTCAGCACCCTCACCGCTGATGAACAAGAAACCCTAAGCCAATTATTAGCCAAAATGCGCACTGCTGCTCTGCAACAGGCCGAAAAACAAACCCAGCCAGAGTAAACTTCAGGAGAGTATTGTATGCAAGCAACATCACGACGAGAACGATTTAACCGTCCCCGACCGGGCAACCGCTCATTGGGACGCGCTATCCGGTATGTAGGGCGATACCCACGTATCACCATAACGGCCGTACTTGCCCTCTTCATCGCCACTGCTGCCCAACTCACCGTTCCCCAACTCATCCAACAAATCATCGACACCATCATCACCAACGCCACCAACAAAGCCATTCTTGACCTCCCTCCCGAAATCCAGCAATTTGTCTCCCAACGCCTTGGTCTTGACCTCGCCAACATGCAACTTGACCTGGACAACGCCCCTCGGGCATTACTCATCGCAGGTATCACTGTCGTCATCTTTGCCATCGCTCGCGGTCTCTTCACCTTTGCCCAAACCTATTTCTCCCAGGTCCTCTCCCAAAACATCGCCTTTGAACTCCGCAACGACATCTTCGCCAAAATTCAGCGACTCAGCTTTAGCTACCATGACCGCAATCAGACCGGCCAACTCATGATTCGCGCTACTGATGATGTGGAACGCCTCAGAATTTTTTTGGCACAAGGATTACTCATGGCCTTACAGGCTTTCATTCTGCTTGTTGGTACAATTATTATCCTTTTTGCCACCAACACTCAGCTAACCCTCGTTGTCCTGCCCATTCTTCCCATCGCCCTAATTGTGTTTATGGTCTTCGGCACAGTCGTACAACCTCTGTTTCGCGAAGTACAGCAACGACTGGCCCGTGTCAATACCATCCTGCAAGAAAACTTGGCTGGTCTCAAAGTTGTCAAGGCCTTTGCTACCGAGCCGTATGAAGTTGCCCGTTTCGACAAAAGTATTCAGGATTTGCTGGAACAACGAATCCGCATCAGCCGCACATTCTCTTTTCTGTTTCCCTTTGTTTTCTTGATCGCCAACCTGGGACAAGCGGCCGTTTTGTACTTTGGCGGGCGTCAGATCATCAATGGCACCCTGACATTGGGCGAATGGCAAAAGTTCAGCCTCTACCTCATTTATGTATTTATTCCAATGGGACAACTAGGCTTCATCATTTCCCTCATGGCGCAGGCAGGAGCCAGCGCTCAGCGTATATTTGAAATCCTGGATGCCAAAAATGAAGTGGCCAACAAACCAGATGCCATTGAACTTCCACCCATTGAAGGGCGTGTTACCTTTGATAACGTCACCTTTCGTTATTTTCCCGGCAGCGAACCAGTATTGAAAAATGTCAGCTTTACGGCCGAACCTGGTCAAACCATTGCCTTGTTGGGTGCTACCGGAAGTGGAAAAACCACCATCATCAATCTCATCCCCCGCTTCTATGATGTCAGCGAAGGGCGTGTTCTGATTGATGGGCATGATGTACGGGATGTCACCATTGAAAGTTTGCGGCGGCAAATCGGCATTGTGCTGCAAGAGACAACTCTCTTTACAGGTACAATCCGTGACAATATTGCCTTTGGCCGCCCAGATGCAACCGATGAGGAAATTATGGCAGCGGCGAAAGCGGCTGCTGCCCACGACTTCATCATGTCATTCCCCCAGGGGTATGACACGCCCGTAGGTGAGCGAGGCTCAACGCTTAGTGGGGGACAAAAGCAACGAGTGGCTATTGCCCGTGCTTTGCTCATGAACCCGCGCATTTTGATTTTGGATGACTCGACCAGTAGTGTCGATTTGCAAACAGAGTATCAGATCCAAAAGGCACTGGACAAGCTCATGGAAGGGCGCACCAGTTTCGTTATTGCTCAGCGTATCAGCACAGTCTTGAATGCTGACCAGATTTTGGTGCTGGACAAGGGAGAAATTGTTGCGCGTGGTGTGCATGAAGAGTTGATGGAGAACAGTCCGATTTATGCAGAAATTTATCATTCGCAATTGGCTGAAGATGTGGAAATAGAACTTACGGGGGAATCTCATGATTGATCGGCAGGCACAATTACTTGGAACTGAAGTCAGGAAAGCCCGTAGTGTCAGTCAAACGCTGAAGCGGTTTTGGGGATATTTTCGGCGATATTCGTGGGCGCTGATATTAACGGCCGTTTTTGTCATCGCTGGTACCTATATGCAAGTCCTGATACCCGATCTCACCGGTCAGGCTGTGGACTGCTATTTAGGTCCCTTCGCCGCCCGCTCCTTCGCAGAAGGCAATTTCGCCGATTTCCTCAATCAACTACCGGCTGGTGTCCAGCCCCCCGTCGATAGTGGCGATGCATTCAGTAACTGCTGGTACACCACACCAGACCTCACTGCGACGGCTGATGACACATTGCTCAATTTCGGCAAACTCATTCTGATAATCATTCTGCTCTATCTGGGCAACGCCATATTAAGCGGCATCCAGTTCTATCTGATGAGCTGGTCAGGCTTCCATGTATTGCGCGACCTGCGGGCAGAAGTATTTCGGCACGTCCACCGTCTTTCCCTGGGATACTTCACCCGTCACGAGGCTGGCGATGTTATGAGTCGTTTTACCAACGACACAGACACTTTACAACAAGTCATTGGTTTTGGGCTGGTCAGCGTGGTACAAGGCGTCCTACTCATCGGCTGGATTGTGTACCAGATGCTTAGTCGCAGTTTTGCATTCGCCCTGATCAGCCTGGTCACGTTGCCTCTGATGGTATTGGCCACCCGCTGGTTTTCCAATCAGGCTCGCAAGGCATTTCGCCGGGCGCGATTGGAAATTGGTGCCGTAAATGCTGACCTTCAGGAAAGTATTTCAGCTGTACGTGAGGTACAGGCGTTTAGCCGTGAAGAAGAAAATATTGCCCAGTTTCGGGAAAGCAATGCGGCAAATCGGGATGCAAACATTCGGGCACAAATGTACACCAGTGCATTGGCACCTACATTGGAAGCGTTGAGCTATGTAAGTATGGCCATTGTGGCTGGCGTGGGTGGCTTTTACATTTTAAGCGGCCAGCCATTTTTTGGCTCAACCATTTCGGTAGGATTGATTGTGACCTTTATTGCTTATACGCAACAGTTCAACCGGCCTGTGCAGCAAATTGCCTTGCTTTGGGCAAATATCCAGAGTGCGGTGGCCGGGGGTGAGCGAATTTTTGACTTGCTGGATGAACCGGCTGAAATTACTGACAAACCGGATGCGATTGAAATGCCGCCAATTAAGGGGCATGTGCGTTATGAGGATGTGTGGGCAGAATATAATCCGGGTGAGCCGATTCTTAAGGGTATTAACATTGAGGCGCAGCCGGGGGAAACGGTGGCAATTGTAGGCCCAACTGGTGCCGGAAAAACAACTATCATCAATCTGTTGCCTCGTTTTTGGGATGTGACGCAAGGACGGGTGTTGATTGATGGGTATGATGTGCGGGATGTGACGCAACATAGTTTGCGACGTCAGATTGGTATTGTGTTGCAGGATACGTTTTTGTTTAGTGACACGGTGATGAATAATATTCGTTACGGCCGTCCTGATGCCACCGATGATGAGGTGATTGCTGCAGCCAGGCTGGCACGGGCTCATGATTTCATTATGCGGTTACCAGATGGGTATAACACGGTGTTGGGTGAACGGGGTGCTGGCCTGAGCCAGGGTCAACGGCAGTTACTGGCCATTGCTCGTGTGGCTCTTACTAATCCGCGCATTCTCATTCTGGATGAGGCAACAAGTAGTGTGGATACACGTACAGAGCGGGAAATTCAAAAAGCTTTGGAGGTTTTGCTGGAAGGGCGCACAAGTTTTGTGATTGCCCATCGCCTGAGCACAATTCGGAATGCGGATCAGGTGCTGGTGCTGAATGAAGGGGAAATTATTGAGCGGGGAACGCACAAGGATTTGCTGGCAGCCAAAGGATTTTATTACCGGCTGTATATGAGCCAGTTTCGCCGGGAAGTGCCAGACGAGGAAGAGGATACGGCCTTTTTTGTGCCGGGTGATTAGGACAGTACCAAGAGAGATATGGAAAACGGCCGTTATTCACACAAATAACGCAAATAACGGCCGTTTTCCTGGCCCTCAATTCCCTAAATACTGCTCCAAAAACGCAATCGCCACCTTCGGATGATTAACCAAATACTGATACCCTTCAAACCGGTGCATCGTTTCCACCAACAATGGACTGACAGCACATGGTGTTGCTTCTACCATACGCATCACATCGGGCACACTTCCCCAGCGATCCCCCTTCCCCTGCACATACAATATTGGTGTTTCACCAGCCCCTGCGGCCACAAATGCCGGCTGAATAGCCGAAAATCCCGGACCACCTGACAACCGATATACCAAATCAACCAACGGCAAAACCACCCGGCTTAATATCCCCATCATTTCCGCACCATACCGACGGGCAAAAAGGGATACAGTCGTTGGCTGCACAGCAATCCCGGCTTTGATGCTATCTGTACGTGGCAAGGCATAAAGCAGGGTATTAGCCCCCATAGAAAAGCCAATCACGCCAATTCGTTGCGGATTTACCTCCGATCGTTCCTTCAGAAATTGCAATGCCCCCAACAAATCGTTGGCTTCTGATTGGCCAAATGTAACCGGCGGTGCAGCGGCGCTCTCCCCATGATTACGCAAATCAAACATGAGTACATGAAAACCAGCTTGATGCAATGCATAGGCCAATCGTAATAAATCAACTGGTGTGGTGCCGTTCAATTTGGCCAGTACGTCCTGAGCTGATTCACCCAGGCGATTCCAGGGCCAACCGTGTACTAAGACAACCGTAGCGCCATCGCGGCCATTTTCGGAATGAGCCGGAATAAACCAGCCGGATAACCGCACACCATCTGCCGCCGGAAACTGAACTGCCTCGTAATCCATATCCAGGCTGGCCGGTGTGGTCCACAATCGTTGCCGTGGCGGTTGAATGACACGCCGGGCAAACATAAAAACGGCCGTTCCCACCACCCCGGCCAACACACCATATAACCAAAATAACCATCGCAATACCCGACGGAAACTCATTATCCTCTCCTTTACCATCTGCCCAAATATTCACACATAACCGATTATATCCCCAAGCATAAATAATCAGTAAAAAAGCCTCTTTCTCTCCTGTTCCCTGTTGTTTCCCTCAAAATATCAGATAAACTAATAATTGGGTTTTTGGGTAACAATAAGGATCTAATAAATGGGCACAATGGAAACCACACCCTATCACCAGCTAATCAAACAAGCCGAAACGGCCGTTGCCAATCAGCAATACTGGCAAGCAGTAGAGCTATATACCCAACTCCTATCCCAAACCGACCCCCAAACCACCGACCCTGCCATCAAAGAATGCCGCCTCAAAGCACTACAACAACGTGGCCGTTTGTTAGGCATGCTAGGAGAACAAATCGCTGCCCTGGCAGCCTATGAACAATACTACCTCGAAGCCGGCAACAGCCAGCAAGCCGTTGACGCCCTCGTCCGCATCGGTGACCAATCCCGCGGCCTGGGCAAACTAAACCGCGCCCTGGAAGCCTACCGCGAAGCCCTTGTACTTTCCGAAGCACTCAACCTCACAATCGGTCGAGCACAGGCACTAGGCGGTATGGGCATCGCCTTCATGATGATGGGGCAAATGGAAGAAGCTATCAACCACCTTTACAAAGCCAACTCCCTGTTCGCCCAAACAGGAGACATCATCGGTCAAATGAAAGCCCAAAACCGCATCGGCGTCGTCTACGCTATGCACGGCGCACTGGATAAAGCAATTACCGCATTTCAGGCCAGCCAACAACTCGCCCGTCAGGCCAATCGCCCTCTAGACCTGGTCATGACCTTAAACAATCTGGGAGAATGTCACCAGGTACTGCAAGACATGGAAGAAGCCCTCAAGTACCATCAAGAAGCCCTCACACTGGCCGAAAGTGGCGATTTTCGAATCGTCGCCGGTGACATTTCCCGCAATCTGGGCCTGGAGTTAATGTACTCTGGCCGTGTACAAGAAGGACTCCCTTATTTGGAACGCGCCTTAAAAATAGCCCGCGAAACCAACAGCCTGGAATTGCACCAGACCAGCCTATATGCCCTTTCTCTGGCCTATGTAGAACTCGGCAATGTGGAAAAAGCCAAAGAATACGCCCAAGCCCTAAAAGAATTGGCCGAAAAAGAAAACGTTCGGGCACACATCGCCGAAGCATTGTATGCCCTGGGGCTTTGTCACCAAAAAGCTGGGGATATCAACAGTGCCCAAGAAGTGTGGCAACAAGCCATTTTCCTGGCTCACGACACAGAACGACGCACCCTACTCTGGCAAATTCACGCTGCTCTGGCTCAAATTTCCCCTCCCAGCCTGGCTGCTGTTCATAATCGGATTGCGGCCGAAGTCATTCAGCAGATTGCCGAACCGATTGAGGATGAAACACTCTGTTCTCGCTTTTTGAATGCCCCCACCATTAAGCCCATTTTGCAGCAAGCCAACGCTGAGTAAGCCCTCTTATACATCTAAAGCTGGCTCGTGGGAGCAGGTTGGGATTCGGCCGTTATTCCGGCAAACAAGTCCGTCTCCCGCAACCCATTTTGAGCCGGAGGATATGCCCGCATATACGTTTCGTGCCCAAACAATCGCTTCTGTGCCCACACCGGCACCAGACGCGTAAACCCTGTCCCCCCTCCCTGACTGGAGTGACAGGCACTAGCCTGCCGCTTCACATCCCAATAATCCCGATAATCAATCCTGGCATGAATCTGACTTGGCGAAACCCCTATTTTAGTAAAATCAATATCTTTGTTACGCCCCATCCGCGTTGGATCTTGTCCCCGCAACCGCAGCAAAAAGATATAAAACTTCACCCATCGGTTAGAAAAAACAGAATAATACAGTTTTTGGGGCTGATAAGGTGCGGGTCCTATATCGGGAAATTGTTCCGGGTCACCAGCAGCATAAAAAGCCGTAGTGGTAATTTTCCAGCAAAAAATATGATCAGGATGAAAATAGCCCCCCGTTTCATCATGAGTAACCACTACTTGCGGCCGAATTTGACGAATAAGACGCACCACACGGCCTACCGCTTCCTTCTCATCGGCCTGAATAAAGGCATCTGGATGTTCATTGGCCGGATCATTGATATAGCCAGAGTCGCGGTATCCAAGCATATGCAGCTTACCACCCAAGATGCGTACGGCCGCTTCCAACTCCTTGGCGCGTATAGCGGCCAACTCTTCTCTTGCATTCTCAAACCCTTCGGCCACAGAACCAGCCGCGCCATCTGTGGCAATGGCAATATGAACGTCTACACCCTCGGCTGCATAACGCGCCAACGTCCCACCTAAGCCAAAAGATTCATCATCAGGGTGTGCCAATACAGCTAATAATCGTTTTTCCAGCATCAAATTGTCTGGTTACCTCCCTTAAAGCATAAAAGCAAGTATTTTGTGTTGCTGGCCAAAAGCCAATGCCTGGTGGATATAGTGTTGAATTATTGCCAGTGCCGTTTCCTTAAATGTGGCAAAGCATTATGATTTTTGAGCAGTCAGGTGAAAGTGCCGCATCATTGGCACGAATGGAATGGGTTTGACCGTTTGAAATGGATGGCGCACATGTGGTAGAACGAAGAGACCAGCATTGGGAAGGATCCGGCTGAGACGGTAGGCTTCATTGACTGGTACGAGTTCATCCCGATCGCCGACGCAGAAAAGGGTGGGAATTTGAATGCGACGTACCATCCCTTCTGTTAGCCCTTTTTCGGCCATGAGGGTTATCAAATCGGCTACCTGGCGTACGAGTTCGCGCCAGTGTCGTGCACCATGTTCTTTGACCAGCTGGTCGGCATAACCAGGGGCTTTTTGGGCCATCGTATCTGGCTCAAGTTGTTCGCGCATTCGGGTGACGGTTTCGGCTGTCCAGTAGAATTTGGTGGCGTGTACAAGCAGGGTGGAGACCAGTCGGGGTTGGCTTAGGGCGAGCATCATGCCCAGGTAGCCGCCCAGACTGTAACCGGCAACGTGTAGTTGGGGGATTTGCAGGTGGTCGATGAGGGTGATGATGTCTTGTAGCATATTGTCGAGGGTGAGATTGGGCTGGGTGTTGGTGGAACGGCCGTGACTGCGCAAATCTACCATAATCACCCAAAAATCTTTTACCAATTCGGCCACAAAAGGTCGCCACTGTACACTGATTGAGCCCAACCAGCCAGGCAAAAGCAACAGGGCAGGCTTGCCGGGTTTGCTGCCAAATGATTCGAAATGAATTTTGGTGCCATCATCAACTATGATTTCTGTCATGATGTTCCTCTCGTATGTTTCTGGTTTTATGAGTTTCCACCTGTTTTTATGGCAACAGCCATCCCGATAGCGTGTGTGTTGGTGTGAGAAAGGCTGATTGACCAGTGGCGCAATCCCAGTGTTTCGGCGAGTGTCAATGCCTGATTGTGTAATACCAGTTCTGGCCGTCCCCGACCATCACAGACGACTTCTATGTCTACCCAGCGAATGTCGCCGATGCCTGTGCCCAGTGCTTTAGCCACTGCTTCTTTGACGGCAAATCGACCGGCGAGGCTGGAAAAACGGCCGTTACAATATGCCTGTTCCTGAGCTGTAAAAAAACGATTCAAGAACCGTTCCCCATGTCGGGCTATCCCCCGCTCTATTCGAGCAATCTCAATAATATCTACCCCACAAACCAACATCTTGCCTCTACGGTCCTGCTACAGAAACAACCAATTGCTCCGTACTTAAATACTTTTGTGCTGCTGCCTGGATTCGCTCCGGTGTAATTTCTCGAATCATATCTGGATACCTTTGCAAATAATCCAGACCCAATTGATAAAATTCGATATCGCCAATCACACTTGCCAGACCGCTATTTGTTTCCAGCCCTACTGGCATGGAGCCGATACGATATGCTTTACTATCTTCCAGTTCATCCTCCGGCACCAGCTCATTTTGCATACGGCCGATTTCCGCCCGAATACTTTCAATCGTCTTTTCCACATTCTCCGGCGCCACACCAGCCACTGCATACCAGGGCAGTGGCCCTACACTTCCATGCAGTTGGCTATACGCATAATAAGCCAGACCTTGTTCCTCACGCACTGACTTGCCAATACGCCCCATCATACCAAACACGCCCAAAATTGTATTCATCAAACTGGCATCCAGATAATCAGGCGCGGAACGTAGTGGTCCTGGTAATCCCATCACAATATCGGTCTGGCTTTTCTCTGGCAATGAGGTTTGCACACGGGTTAATTGGGCAGGAGGGGCGGCTGAAGGTATTGGAGGGAGTTCAGGTTGCTGGGGATTTTCCCATGCGCCAAAGGTCTGTTCGATGCGGGCAAGCGCATCTTCTGCTTTGATAGCACCAACAATAACCACTAACATTCCTTTGGGGCCATACCATGTATTGTGAAAGTTGACAATGTCCTCACGTGTAATGGCAGAAATGGTTTCTGTGTACCCAGAACTGGAACGGCCGTATGGATGCTCCCGGCCATATAAGGTTTCATAAAACCGCAATGTGGCCATGTAACGGGTATCATTAGCTCGAATAAGCAAGCTGGTCAAAATTTCGCCGCGCAATTGCTCCACCTGCTCTGGCGGAAACACAGGTCGGCACAAAGATTCGGCTATGATATCCAGCACCAGATCAAAGTCCTCTACCAGGCTATGCCCACTAAAGCTGGTCATATGTCGGCCAGCGGTAAACCCAACTTCGGCGCCGACTGATTCCAACGACTCATAAATTTCGTCAAATGTGCGTTTTTGGGTGCCTCGCATGAGCAAACTGGCAGTAAACGCAGCCAATCCGGCTTTTTCGGCCGTTTCTGCCAGGGCGCCAGTTCGTACCCCACCATCAATAACCACTGTCTGGCTGGCAAAATTTTCGTAAATCAATACCGTGATGCCGTTTGGCAATACCCGGCGCACAATTGAATCTGGACCGGGATAACTGCTTTGATTGCTCATTCCATGCTCTCCATATTGCCTGAAGTTTTCTTTATTTTTGTAACGATACAGCAGAAACACAGGTGAGACAGAGATGTTCTCAAAAGTTTTCAATACAAATACCTGCCGAGGGAGTGTAATCAAGCCGAAAGATATCGTCAACCCTCATCGGGAGAAACGGCCGTTTCCCCCCACGTACTTGCCCAAACCGCCTGCGCCAACACATTCAGCTTCTCATCCTCTCCCAACACCAGCAACACATCACCCGCCCGCAGCGATTCCGTGGGCAACACACCCAATCGCACTGCCGACAAACCATCTCCTCTTGCCTCCAACCGACCAATCACTGTCACCCCAAATCGCCGCCGAAAATCCAACGAAACCAACGTCTCCCCGTCCCAGGCTGGTGGCACCTGCACACGCTGCACACTCACCCCCGGTACAATCTGACGCATATCTCCCTTTTCCCGCTGAGTCCGATAAATCGTGTTATCGTGCGCCAAAATTGTCACCACCACCAAAATTAACAACGCCGGCACCATATAAATCGTGCCAAACAATTCCACCGTAAACAAAATTGCGGCCAACGGCACATTCACAATTGCCACCAACGTAGCCGTCATACCTGGAATGATCAACATTTGTGGCTCATATTGAAACAAACGAGCCAAAACGGCCGCTACCATTGTGCCAAAATAAAGCGACGGAATCAGTAAACCAGCCGACCCACCCGACCCAATCGTTGCCAACGTAGCCACCATCTTGGCAAACAAGGCAATCAAAGCCACAGCAATCGTCAATTCACCAGCAAACGCCATATCCACAGCCAACTCACCGGGACCCAACACCAGTTCGAAACCAGGGGTTTCTGGATGAAGCACGCGGATCAGGTAATGCACAACCAACGCCACCAATGCCGTAAATCCGGCACCTGTTAAATGCCGTTGCCAGACATCAGGTTGGCGGTGGTGAAACCATTCTTCGAAACTGGCTCGCAAACGACCAAAGTAAATACTCATCAACGAAATGATCACCCCCAGCAAAATTATAATTCCAAAATAACGCAGGTCTGACGGCGGAACAATTCGTTGTGAAATTTCAAAAGCGGCCGTGTGCCCTGATGTAAACAAATCTGTCAGGAAAAATGCTGTCAGGGCAGAGATGAGGGCATAAATCAATTTTTCGAGAAGCGGCCGATGCCTGTACATGACTTCGGCAGCAAAAAAGGCGGCTGCAAATGGCGCACCTAGCAATACGGAAACGGCCGCAGCAATTCCGCTTAATTGCGCCGTTTGCAAGTCATCCGGATCTTTGGCCTGCCACCACCGCCAAAGCCGCCCTACCAGGCCTAACTGACCATCAATCTTTTGCACAAGTGAACGGGGTTTGAACAGCCCGGCAGCCAGACTTTCACCAATGAGCATAACGCTGGCCTCCAGACCACCACTCCCGCCACTCCCTAGCGTAGCCAGTGTGGCCAGAAATTTGCGAATTGCCAGGGTGAAGGTAGGGAGTTGCCAGCGGGCTTCTACCCCTTCCTGACCGGTTAGTGTGCTTTCCAGTGAGGGTTCAGACGCGAAGTAAAGGGAGATGGCTCGCTCCAGGCCATCCCCTTCAACAGCATTTAGTTCATGTAAACGGCCGTTTTTGTCTCGAAAATACACCCAAACTGGCCGATATTGGACAATGGCCGCCACAATCAACGCCCCTGCCAACAATGGCAAAAACACCAACAATGGTGAAGGGGACTCCTCCAACCAATGCAATACCGTCTCAAAGACAAAATGAACGGCCGTTTTCAGGGCAAACACCATCCCCCAAACGACCACACCTATAACCAACGACTGCACAACCAGCCGCCGCTCTTCCTCATCAAAGTAATCTGGCAACTGACGTACAACATTCAGATGTCGAATTGTATCTCGTAGCGCATTAATCATTTTCTGGCAATCGCTCTACTTCAAAGTCCGGCCCAGAAACGGCCGTCAAGTCCACTACCACCTCACGCCCCCCAAAACCATCCACCAGATCATGCGCCCGCACCCGCACCACCGTCACATCTGCTGGAATAACAATATTTGCCTGACTACGGGTAAACGGTTGTTCATTTTCATGCGGATGCAACAACAATCGAGTAAATGGGCTATCTGGCTCTGGCTTGATTACCGTTCCATCTGGCAAAACAACATCCCACCCATCTGCATAATCTTCCCAACCAGTATCCGGATGCTGCACAGTAACATGAAACGTCCAAACATGGGGTGCCGTCTCAACCGCTCGCACAAAAAGCACGTCCGCATCGGCAGCAGCAGGGGGGAGTGCAGTGGATGTGACAGTTGTAGTCGGTGTCGCAGTTGCTGGCAACGGAGAAACGGCCGTAGAAGTAACCTGACATGCAGCCAACCACCAGGCCAGAAAAACCAGCACCCCAAACGGCCGTTTCATTCCTATCCTGCCATCACCTCTGGCTCGTACCAGCCAACCACCCGATTACGTCGCCGCAAATACGTCTCCCGCACCCGCTCAATATCATCCAACGTCACCTCATTCAGCCGCTCCAACACCCCCTCAAACCAACCATAATCACCCGCCACCGTTTCTGCCAGCCCCAGCAATTGCGCCTGTCCGGTAATACTCTCACCAGCCATCACAAATTCAGCCCGCGCCCGCTTCAGTGCCTTATTTAGCTCCATTTCCGTAATTGGCTCTTGGGCTAATCGTGCCAGCTCCGCATCCAGCGCATCTTCCACCTCGGCCAGCGTGCGGCCAGATCGCACCACCACGTTAATCCCATACAAAAAAGGATCAACCGTTGGTCCCAAGCCGCCAGAAACGGCCACAGCCAGACCATTGCTTACCAACGCTCGATACAAGCGGGAACTCTTGTTGCTACTGCCACCACCAATCACTCCCAGGCTGCTTCCGCCGGCAAAAGCAGCATTGAGCAATACCAAAGGAAAATAGTCTGGATGGGTTGCTGGCGGCACTTTGTACGCCACTGTCAAAAAAGCGGTGTCTCCCGGCCCATTAACCACTACTCGTCGCTCGCCCCGCTGTAGTGGCTCCTGCCGAGTTACTGGTTCGGCCGGTTCGCCAGCTGGTATATGGCCAAATAGTTCGTTCAGACGGGATAGCATTTCGTCTTGCTGGAAATCACCCACAACAACAGCAATCGCATTATTCGGTACGTAGTAACGCCGATAGTGGTTGTACAGGTCGTCGCGAGTCATGTTGTGCAAGTCCACCTCGTCGCCGATCACATCGTGGTGATATGGATGCACACGGAAGGCAACGGCCGTTAATTCTTCGTTTAGCAAAAAACGGGGTTCGTTTTCATACATATGCCGCTCCGAAAGAATGACCGTGCGCTCCGACTCCACTTCTTCCGGGTGCATCAGGGTATTCACCATGCGGTCTGCTTCCAGCTGCAAAGCCAGATCAATGCGGTTTGAAGGCATCGTTTCGTAGTAAGCGGTAAAGTCCAGCCAGGTGAAAGCATTCCAATATCCACCTTCTCGCGAAATCATCCGATCCAGTTCCGCACCGGGAAAGGTAGGGGTGCCCTTGAACATCATGTGTTCTACCCAATGGGATACGCCGGTAACACCTGGTTTCTCGTTGCGGCTTCCCACCCGATACCAGATCATAAAACTGGCAACAGGTGCATGGTGCATTTCTTTGAGAATAACTGTCAAGCCATTGTCTAATGTGGTTTTGTAAACCGGTAAGCTCATAGTTGCTCCTGTTGTTTCCCTGATTTTAACCCGAATGTTGGTGGGGCGAATTATAGCTTGGGAGCAGGGTTTTGGGAAACGGCCGTTTCCGGCATTTGGATTTGTTGGTGATGTTCTCGAATAATTTTCAATGATGTAGAAGATTCACGGATTAACTGAAAAGCAGCAAACACCAGGCAAGCTATTCCGGCAAACGTCAATCCAATAACGACTAAATCCACATTTTCGGCAATCAGGCTGGTAATTCCACCTACAAGGCTGGCTATGGAAAAAAAGCCCACACCAAGATAAAGACTCACCAAGGCATTGCGAAAGCAAATAGAGCGTGTTAGCAAGTGGCGGGCGATACGTTTATTTGCTTCGGAACTGGTATGCAGCAAGTGGTGAAATTCTTCATGTATTTGTGCGTAACGCACAGAGGTAGATAGAACGAGCAGTGCCACGCCAGGCAGCAAAATGAGCGGTGTCAGCCATATCGTTGTTGTGACCATATTTGTCCTCCTATCCTGTTACAACGAATTATCACAGAAACGCTTGGAAAATGGCGGTGGGTTGATTACACTTGCCGGTATGAGTAAGCTGGCAATTGTAACAGAGAATTTGACACGTGTGTTCTGGCCGGCTCGGGGCTGGCGACGCACGGAAAGGGAAAAACCGATTACGGCCGTTTCCCGTGTCTCTCTCTCTATCCCTCGCGGGGAACTGTTTGGGCTGCTCGGTCCTAACGGCGCCGGCAAAACCACACTGGTCAAAATGCTCTGCACGCTCATTCTGCCCACTGCTGGTACAGCCACAGTAGCCGGTCACCCGTTAACACAGGCGGGTCACATTCGGTCATCTGTGGGGCTTGTCGTCTCAGATGAACGCAGTTTCTTTTGGCGATTGTCTGCCCGGCGTAATCTTGCTTTTTTTGCCGCGTTGTACGGGTTGTATGGCAGGGTCGCCCAACGGCGAATTGAGCAGGTATTGGCAGATGTGGATTTGCTGGCAGTGGCAGAACGGCCGTTTCGTCAATTCTCCAGCGGAATGCGCCAACGACTGGCTATTGCCCGTGGCTTGCTCCACCAGCCCCAAATTCTGTTTCTGGACGAACCTAGCCGTAGCCTGGACCCTGTCGCGACGCAACAATTACATAACCTGATTCGCAGATTAATGGCTGAACGAGAAATGACTATCTTTCTGATTACCCATGATCTGACCGAAGCAGAAAAGTTGTGCGATCGGGTGGCGTTGATGCATCGGGGAGAGATACAAGCAACTGGCTCACCAGCAGCGTTGCGGGCCAGGTTACGGCCGTATCGGCAATACACAATCGAGACAGACAACGCCATCCGCCTGAAAACGGCCGTAGAAAACGCACGTCGGGAAACCCGTCTTCCCCCCTTGCATTGCTCAGACTGCACCCTTACTTTTCAGGCCAACGAAGATGCCGGTGAATTAACGGCCGTACTCGATCATCTGCGTCAACACCAGCTTGTCATCCGCCACATAACCAGCCACCTGCCCACTTTAGAAGAAGTCTTCACCCATTACACCAGCCAGCCATGAACAACAATCACCCCAAACACACCACCCATGTTCCCCATTCACCTGAAATCGGCCGCATATTGGCTGCCTTTCTTGCTCGCGACTTTTTCACCGAAATCAGTTATCGGGCTGCTTTCCTCACCAGTATTGGCGGCATTCTGTTCCGTGTTTTCATCTTTTATTTTCTGGCTCAGCTAATTGGTCAAACAGCTTCTCCCCTTCTGGAAACATATAACGGCGATTACTTTTCATTTGTATTAATTGGGCTGGCGCTAGGCAGCTACTTTGGTGTTGGTCTTACCGGATTTGCCCGTGCCCTGCGCGAATCACAAACAACTGGCACACTGGAAGCAATGTTAATGACCCCAGCCCCTGTCTCAATTATCATCACCGGTTCGGCCGTTTGGAGCTACACCTTTACCACATTCCGCGTGTTCATTTATCTGCTAACTGGCTCACTATTGTTGGGTGTTCGCCTGAACCATGCCAATATTCCGGCTGCTTTACTCATTCTCGTTTTGGGAATCATTTCCTTTGCCAGCATTGGCATCGTTGCCGCCGCAATTATTATGATTATCAAGCGGGGCGACCCTATCACCACGCTGCTAGGCAACCTGGCCAATTTGGTAAGTGGTGTGTACTATCCCCTGGAAGTGCTACCTGGCTGGTTGCAGGCAATAGCTCATTTACTCCCCCTCACTTATGCCTTGCGTGGCTTGCGGCTGGCACTCCTCGCTGGTGCCGATTGGGCCACACTGTGGCCTGATATACGGGCTTTGCTTGGCTTCTGTGTGGTCTTGTTTCCGTTATCGCTTTTGCTATTTGGGATGGCGGTACAACGGGCACGGGCTGAAGGAAGTCTGGCACAATTTTAGTGGTTCATTTCAGGCAGGCCGGGTTGCGACGAGGGAGGAAAATAAAAACGGCCGTTTCTCCAACCCCTACAAGAGAAACGGCCGTTATCCAACACACCTCTTACTGCTTCTGCGGCACAGGCTCCGCAACCATTCCGTTATTCATTTCCGCCTCCATCTGTTCACCCCGCAAAAACAACCCGCCAACCGCCAAATAATCATACCCCTTCGCCACCAGCGAATCATAATCAGGAATCATACGACGGCCGTCAATAATCAAATACGGCGGCTTTACACGCTTCTCAATCGTACGCGACAACCCACGAAACTCTTCCCAATCCGTTGAAATATACAACGCATCACTACCAGCAATCGCCTCCTGAGCTGTTTCATGATAAGTAATACGCTCAAACAGATGATTTTTCTCCGGGTTAAACCAGGTGCGCTTTGCCTCTTCCATTGCCAACGGATCATAAGCCCGAATCTCTCGCACCCCACGCGCCAGCAAAGCCTCCACGGCCTTCAGGGCTGAGGAATCCCGCATATCATTTGTGCGCTTCTTAAAAGCCAGCCCCAGCAAAGCGACTGTTTTTTGGTTAAAGCTAAATCCCGCCTCATAAACAGCCCGATCAATCAAATACGTCTTTTGGTATTCATTGATGTTATACACAGCCTGGAGCAAGTCAGTAGAACGCCCAGCCTGATTAAGCTGGTAGATAAGTGACTGAATATCCTTACCAAAACAACTGCCACCCGCCCCATTACTGACATAAGACCCCCATGTGCTGATACGAGCATCGGATGTGACACCGATTTTCAAATCTTCCATGCGGATATTGGGGAAGGTTTCGGCCAGACGCGCCCCCACACCATTCCAGAAAGAAATGTAGGTAAGAAGCAGCGTGTTACCAAGATATTTGATAGCTTCGGCCGTTTCTGGCGTCGTCTCCAAATACCGAATACGCACATGATTGACAAACTGGGAATAAACCCGGCGCATAATCCGAAAATCCTCTTCTGTATCTGCACCAACCACTACCCGATCCGGCTTGCGCGAGCCCTCAACCGCATTACCTTGGGCCAAAAACTCCGGATTTGACGCCACACCAAAATTCTCCACCCCATGCTCTAACATGATCTGCTCCAGCATACGCGCCGTTCCAATCGGTACAGTGCTCTTGTTTACCAACACCACCCGATTCTTTTCCTCGCGTTGAGCCAGCAATTCGGCCACATGATGAGCGGCATTCAAATAATAGCTCAGGTCTGTAGAACCATCCCTTTTGGGCGGCGTGTTGATACAGAAGAAAAACACATCTGTACCTTCCACAATATCCGTAATATCACTGGTAAAAAACAGATATCGGTTTAACGTTTCGGCAATACTGGCCGCCAGCCCCGGCTCATTGACATAACGCTCAATTTGTTTCGGATCGCCAGATTTGTAGGCAGCAATGCGGGCTTCGTCAATATCGTAGGCATAGACTTCGTGGCCGGTCTCGGCCAATACTGCGGCATGTGGCAAGCCCACAAAACCAGTTCCAACAACGATGATTTTCATTGGTTAACTCCTTAATTCTCAAGTATTGTTTATCGGAGCAACATGCTCCAACCTGTATTTTTGTAATTTTGACACC
>RFGV01000297.1 GCA_003696605.1 Chloroflexota bacterium
ATGCAGGTCAGACCAGACAGCGCGTTTGTCAGACACATCCGGTCAATCAGGATGTCTCCCTGCCGGGCGGTGACGCTCAACTCAACAGCCTCGGCGGGCAGGTCCATTGCCACGTTGTATAACTGGTTGATGCCGTCCTTACACGGCACATCCTGGCTGAAATAGACCTGCGTTCCCCCGACCTCCACCGCCTCTACGGTCAGCGCACATCCCGCCACGCCGTAGGCGTCGGCGCGGATTTCCAGATTGTAGAGACCTGGATTGGGAATGAGGATGTTTTGATAGAGGATGTCGCCATCGGTCAGTCCCGCGCCATCCGCCTGTGGCTGGTATGTGCCCAGCCAATAGTAATCGTTGGGCTGGCCGTTTTTCTCATTCAGGTCAGGGTCAGCAAGGATACACGAGCCGACATTTGACGGAGTTCCGGTGACACAGCCATACACCTGCACATTATCAAAACCCGCCCAGTATCCAGCGCCATCATCCTGGATGACCATTGACAAGCCGAGCTTCACGGGGTTATAGAACGGAAAATAATTGGTGTTCAGGTCTATAACTGCTGTGCCGAATGCGCCAGATTGAGAATCTAGCAATGAGTAAAACGTCTCATCGACAGAAAAATATGTGTCTGTAAACACGTTTAACCGGCGCCAGCCGTAGCCATCGTCAGTCCACACCTCTAGTTTTGGCGGTTGGGTGTCGCCAGTCACCGCATCGTACGGAAAAAATCCCGTGACAGTAATTACCTGCGGTATGATGTCATAGTCATAAGCGATTGATATTGTGTCGCCAAACGAAAAGCCGCCCAGGAAATCAGACGTATACAGCCCCGTCCGCGCCTGTACAATTGTGAACTCCGGCGCGTTTGTGTCTGTGCCGTCAAAGTAATCAACACCAAACCACCCCCCAGACTCACCGTAAACATCATCAATGAGCGTCACGCCGTGATTACTGCCGACATCCAGCATCCATTCGTTCTGTCCGGCCTGGCAGAGCGGTATGTCATTCTGACCATCGATACAGATGTAATCAACATTAGCGACCACGCCAGTTGCTGAATCTGTATGATAGCCGACCGTCAGATAGCCGCTGGAGCGCGCGTAGTTGATGAGCGACAATTGATATGTCTCTAGCGTGGTCGTTAATGTTTTTGTGCGGCAATCGGACGGATAATCGGCGTGGTTCGGCGGCGGATTGTCAGATATGCAGACATATAAATAACCGTCCTGGTCGGCAACATCTGTACCGGCCCGTACCGTCACCGTATACACCGATGATTGCAATTGTACTGGTTGCCACGCGATGCTGTCGCTCGTGACAGAATTGTCGCCATACAATTGCAACAACCCGTCAGATATTGACGTGAGATAGCCATCCAGCAACCATTGACCTGTATTGAAATTTGCGTCTGTAATTGTTGTGCACGCAACAAGTTGCTGTAAATCGCTACATGTAAATGACGTGTCAGGGGCTTTGATAGTGATATTTCTGAAATAATGCCTGGCCAGCAGGTCGCCAGCCCGCGCGACATATGCTGTCAGGCTGGTCAATGTTTTTCCGGCGTGGCTGCTCAGACTGTACTCCGCGTGCGTCCACTGGTTGTACAGCACTGCCCCGCCGGAGAACGGTGTAAACGACGAACCGTCACTGAAATCTAACACCAGGCCAGTCGTCAAAAAGTCGTTTGTAGCGTGGTCAACCACCAATGTAGCATTGTCCGGAATAACCAGACTCGTGTCATACCTGGAATAGTTGTAATTACGGCCAACGGTCGCATCAATATAGAGCGCGTAAAAGCTACCGAAATCGTATTTGCCGAGAGAACATCCCGTACCATCGTTTACCCCGGACACATCCGCATCATCGCAGTTGTACACATAAAACTCTGGCGTTGGACTCGTGTCATCCACGAACTTGATGTATGTGTACCCGTCGCCTGGTTCGGTGCAAATCGGCCCCTGTGCCAATGCTGTCCCGGCAAATATCAGCACGCTGAAAACAGCTATTAAGTTGCTGACAATAAATTTCCATTTCATATGACTGATAGACTGGCCCCAGGGGGTGGGCTGGTCTGGGGCATACGTATTATCCGAAACCGCCTTTGAACAGACTGGCAATTTTGCGCGCCAGGTAGAAACCGAACGCCAGACCAGCCGTCAGGGCAATAATCGGCATCAACGCGTTGACAATCTGAGACGCGTACGAAAAGATGGTGTCAACATCGATGCTGAACGACATCCCCAGTCACCTCCTATGTTTGATGCCCGCCCTTATTCATCGCGGTCCCACCCCGGCTCCACGGTAATTTTTTCCGTGGGCCACCAGAACCGCGCTAACGGCATAATGAACGCAATTATAATCCCCGCGGCAACGAAAACAGGCAAGAGTATATCAGCAATAAATTGAGACAATACGATATAAAACGCCTGCTGTAAATCAGTCCACATCAATCCCACATCCCGAAAAGCCTGATAATTGCTGCGCTTGCTATCTGTGCTAAAAACACAACAACCGCCGCGGTTACTGATGCCGTGATTAACTGCTGAATCTGCTCAATCATCGTCTAAACGCTACCAGGTAGATAAAACGCAATACAAAAACTGCACAGAATTGAGAGTAAAACAGATGATGTTATTATCTCACCAAACGTTGCCTCTTCGTAAACAGCGATGACGTTACCGCTATCCAGTGTGAATGTGTATGCTGCTGTACTGGTAACACCTGCCTCTGTTGGCGTTGGCATAGGTGTAGCTGTCGATATTGGTGTCGATGTGGGTGTAGGTGTAAATGTCGATGTGGGAGTCGGCGTGGGCGCGCTGGCCCCGCCAATGTATATGATGTAGTTCAATGTCAGATACGGTTGTAGGTTGTTGTGTGGCTGGTTGCCGCCGGTGGACGATGTTCCAATACCGCCCCAATCGGTTCCGTAACCGTACGGGTATGCAACTGCGTTTGGTGCGTTCACAGTACCGAGACGATAGTAGTCAAGCTTATGACTGTGGCTCGGCATCTCATCAATCGTCAGCGTGTGCGTTTTTTCGCCGCCGGTTTTACCTACGACGACAAAATCCGGGTCCGTCTGGTCAAACCCGACCGGCACGCGTCCGCGCAGGTCTGGCAATTTGAACGCCGTAGGGCCACAGTCGCCGAATGACGTGCCTATCACAGAAAACAACTCTGAATATTGGAGTCGTGACACACATTGCCCCTCCGCGATAACCCAACCAGGCGGTAGATGGTCCTGCCCCAGCCCGGCCCAGAGGCGAATCTCGCCAACGATAGGGCCATCGGCAGAGGCGACGTTAGGCATAGCCATCATTAAAAACAGTGTTAGTGCAATAAAATAGCGCCTCATTTATATGCCACGACAAAAATAAAGACCAGTACACTAATGGCCAG
>RFGV01000298.1 GCA_003696605.1 Chloroflexota bacterium
CCAATACCCCCACCATTACACCGACACCCACGCCATCAAACCCCTATCTGGTACTGATTCCAGACTGCGCTACTGGCCCAACTGTACAATTCAATGTGATTGGTGTGAACTGGCCAACCAATGAAGAAATTGTCTTGTACTGGGACGTGCTAGGGAATCTGGTATCACGTATTTCTGCCGGTCATAGCGGCTCGTTCTCCCAGTCCTGGACACGCAATAACGTCACAGATGGTGACCACAGCGTGATTGCTGTTGCTTCCGGTGGGTATCAGTTTACGGCCACCTTCACTGTGCCGTGTGATGATGCAACGCCTCTGCCGACAACCACAGCCACACCGACACCAACACCAGCCCCAGCCGACCTGATTGTTGTCGGTCCACCTGAACTGGTTAGTACACCACCCATTGTGGCTTACCAACCGGTTACTTTCCGGGTAACGATTAGTAATACGGGTGATGTGGATATCAACAACCAATTCTTTGTAGACCTTTATTTTGACCCGACGACAATTTTCTCTACCACTATTCCTATTGCTCAAAGTAGCGGGTATGTGGCGGTCAGTTCATTGGCAGGCAAGACCAGCCGTGTCCTGACGATTACATCTCAAATTGGCTTCCAGAATCAGCCTACGAACCACATGGTTTACGGTATGGTGGACTCGATTGAAGAAATTGTGGAGCCAATTGAAAGCAATAACATTTCTACACCGTTTTCTATTGATTATGTGACACCAGCGAACACACCTACGCCCACACCAACACCGATTGGTGGTGGTATTGACACAATCAGTGGTGTGGTACGTAGCCTTAATGTGGAGTGGCTGCCACAATTCCGGGCAATTGTTTCTCTTATTGATGAAAGTACCTCTACTGTGGTAGCAACGACGCTCACTGATCAAAATGGGTTTTATCAATTTAACAATCTGCCAGCGGGGACATACTCAGTGACCGCGTGTGTAACGATTGACAATCAGACGCACTTTGGTATCCGCACCGGTTTGACGCCGCCCAACCCGTATGGCGACATCTTTATGTTACCGGGGCCGTGTTCATGATGAAACGAAAATTTGGTTTGTTCATTGTTTTGTTGATTTTGATAAGTGTAGGGCTGACGTGGCAAGAACCACTGGCCGCGGAAACAACGGCAACAACGGTCAGCCTGAACTGGAGTACGCCTGTTCAGCTTTCTACGGGGGCAACGAATGGGGCGCGTATTCCGAGCATTGCTACCATGCCGGATGGCTCACGCACAATTGTGGCTTTTAATCGGCGTATGGATGGGACAAGTAGTAACCATGATCCATATTTTGTCGTTTCGACAAATGTAACTGTTCAGGAGAGTGCTTCGCCCACATGGTCAGCACCTGCCCCTATTTATACGAGTAATGGGGTGGATTCTGTGCAGGTAGATGTGGCATTGGATGCAGGGGCGAAGGCACATGCGGTTTGGGTGGAAGGAACAGCATTACGGTATGCGGATGAAACTCAGTGGCCAACTGGCGGTACAACGATTTCTGCCCCGTCTTTGCCACCTGGTGCAGTAGCACCGAAAATTTTGGCCAGTGGGGCGAATACATTGGATGTCGTTTGGGCTGAACCAACGTCGGTTAGTAGTCCGCTGCCGAATATTTATCATGCTCGTTCTGTGGATAATGGGGCTAGTTGGCCAAGCAAGAATTTGCTGTTGAACTCTGCCCCCACGAGTGATGCACCAGATATTGCGATTGATAGTAGTGGCAAGTTGCATGTGGTGTGGCAAGAGAATGAGGTTCCTGATTCGGTTATTAAGTATGTGCAGGGAACGCCGGGGGCAGGTAATGCGGTAACGTGGGGAACACCGGTGACAATCTCTGATGTGAGTAATCCAAGAGATGCAATTGAGCCTCATATTTTGATTGTAGGTGATACAATCCATGTCATATATGGTGATATTGATAGTAGTGCACCTAATCCATCAACCAGTGACCAATATATCCACCATATTCAGTGTAGTAGCAATTGTACAAATGTGAATAATTGGGTTTCGACAAATAATCCGGTTTCGGGAGTGGCTGTACGCGCGAATAATAATACGCCGTTTGATACAAGTGCTTCTATGGTGAAATACGGCCGTTGTGTGTCTGTTTATTTCCACGGCACCGATATCTCTTTGAACAATAATTTTAACGAAATCTTGTGGGGGATAGATAGCTGTGGCTGGTCTGTGGGCGCACCACGGGAACAGGCTACCAGTGAACAAAACCGCTCACTGTATCCAGCTTTGGCTGTGGCCAACAATTGGTGGCTGTTGATGGCTTATGAACAGTATGACAACGCCAATTTGCCTCAAATCTTTTTTATGCGGGCAGCATTGGACGTATTTTTACCAACAATAACGAGGAATTAACTCCCTATGACAAAATTGGAATGGGCATTAGGGATTTTACTGGTCATCCTTTTATTGGTAGTAGCGGTATTGTCGTTTATGTTTTGGTTTCGCACAGGAAATTCGGCAGTGAATGTGACTCCTAATTCGGCTACAGTGATTGCGCAACGAGCGGATGATATTGCGCCCACACCGGCATATGCCGGGAAGACAGCACAGGCAGCTTTTGTGCTGGCGCAACCAGTGGCGCAAGCGTGGCAGGCAGATGCCCGTCTGTGGCAAGCCAGTGCTACGTTTCCGCAAGGAGCAAGCGCAGAGGAGTTGAAGGAGGGTGAAATTGCATGGGGGTTTGTGTTTTATGCGCCAGGGACGGGGAAAACGGCCGTTATTTCCGTGACTGGTGACCAGGCCTCGCTGATTTCCGAAGGCAGTATGCAACTGGACACGCCCCCACTGGATATTTCCGGCTGGAAACTGGACAGTCGTGATGCCGTTCAGCTTTTCCTGGATGCTGGCGGTGCTGATTTTATCGCCCAGGAAGGGATCACGACTCTGACCATGACTTTATCGTTAGGTAACCAATCAGGAAACAACCGCATGGAATGGCTAATCTCATTATTTGCGACCCAAAACGGCCGTTCCTTCACCATGCGTATTGATGCCACATCAGGCGAAATATTAGAAACAACAAGCTAGCCGTGTACTGGAAACATGGGAACACCCAAAGGAGGTCATCATAAATGACAACAATACAACAGACCCATAAAAAACAAAAAGGACAAAGCCTCGTCGAAGTCGCCCTCTTCTTCCCCATCTTCCTCATCGTCATCGCCGGGCTTGTCGAAGTCAGCCAACTCGTTATCACCCAAAACCGAATCAGCAATGCTGCCCGCGTCAGCGCCCGCTTTGCAGCCAACGGCGGCGAAGACGAAGGCATCTGGCAAGTCGCCCTCAACTCCGTCACCCAAACACTCGAAGCCGACCCTGCTCGCTGGGACATCTTCGCCATCCGCGGCCAAATCAACGAAAACGGCAACGGCTTTACCGAGTGGCAAGTCAATCACGTCTACGGCATCTCCCAAACCGCCAAATTTGCTGAAGTAAACTGGACAGAAATAAAAAACGACATCCTCAACGAACTCCAAACCGACCAATTTGGCAATCAATCCAACGCCAACGCCGCTAACCTGCGCTTTGCTGGCGCCTACATACTCTACGATACCGAATCCATTCTCGGGCTAGACGCCCTGCCAAACCTCGTCGGTTTCAACACCATCCGCGCTCTTAACATTATGCGAGTCGTTGGCAGCCAGGTAGAACAAACCAACGGATGCAGCGCCTTCCCCATCGCCGTCCACACCGGTGTTCGCTCCCTCACCGATCCCAATGGGGGCAATCCCTACCCACCCGCCAACGAATTTGACTATCCTCAACCCCCACCAACCTACGATGAATTTATCTACAATGTGCCCCAAGTTCCCTTCACACAAGCCCAGGAAGGCTACATCTTCAAAATTCAAAACGGCTTTGGTGAAGGTAACTTTGGCTGGCTTGTCTGGAATACTGGTATCGCTCCCAGCGCCAACACCCTCGCCGACAGCCTAAGCTGGCCGGGCAACAGCAACGACTACACCGATCATGGTGATGGCGGGCAAGTCGTCCCTGGTTCCGGATTCAATCACGTAGTACGCGGCTACATCGAGCCAGGTGACCCCACAGATCAATCCCTGCATGTTGGTGACTGGGTTGCTGCCCTGACTGGTTCCGTCAACTCCAACGCCGTTCGCTCTGTTCTGCAAGACCACATTGACTCGGAACGGGCTGTTCGTGTTGTTGTCTGGGACCAGGCACAAGGACAAGGTGTTAATGGACAATATCGCATTAATGGATTCGCCGTCGTTCGTCTTCGTGGCTACAAACTCAGCCAGGGGCAGGGTAATCCAAGCTGGATTCTGGCTGAATTTGTCCGTTGGGATACGTCTTGTGGACAGGTGTTACCGTAACAACCTGACAATTGCTACACAAAAAATAACAAACAACAAGGTCAGGAAGAGAGGGGCTTCTTCTCTTCCTGACCTAATCCAGTCTCTGTGAGGCAAAAATGATGAAAACCAAAATTGAGGAACACCCCAATCATAAAAAAGAAAAAGGACAAAGCCTGGTTTTAATCGCCCTGGCAATAACTGGCCTGCTGGCGATGGTCGGGTTGGCCGTGGATATTGGCTTTGTTTTTGCCAGAAGCTCACAATTGCAAGCAGCCGTAGATGCTGCGGCATTGGCAGCTGTTACTGAATTGACCGGCGGCTCAATTGCCGATGCAGACCTGAAAGCCGGACAGTTCCTCAATACAAATGATATTCCGGATTTCGTTGTTCAAACCATGCAGAGCAGCACCAACAATACAATTCTCAGTTCCACAGAGTATTCATTGACTGTCACCTGGCCGGTGGAACTGTATTTCCTCAAGCTGGTGGGCATGGACACCTTTACCATTACCAAATCAGCCACCGCCGCCTATTTTCCTCTGGCCGATATCTACGCCAGCCGTCGTGTGGACCAGGGCACGGTGAGTACATCTAATCAGGGTATTTTTGGGCCGGATATTTGTACCAGTTATGGCGATCCTTTCTCACCGCTTAATAGCCCTTGGGCACCTGAAATATATACTTACCAATATCGTATTCTGATTCCTCCTGATTATCCGGATGATATTTTGCGTGTCGAGTTGTTCGATCCAGACTCTATCAATCAATCAGCCAATACACATAATATTGTACACACCAAAGCAGCAGTTGATCGTGGACTTTCGGCCGTTCCCGAATCAAAAAGCTGCACTGGTGGCAGCAGCAATCGAAAAAACCCATGTTTGATAGATACCGGTGAACTAGCCCTGATAAACCAGGACCCAACCATTGATATTGACCAGATCAACCCTTATTGGTTCGTTCGCATTGACGAAAATCGAGGTAGCGGTACACCTGGCGTTTGCGGCAGCCCCAAAAACTACGATCCAACTCGCAACACACAAACCAACTTCCTGCTTTACTACTTCCGCGAAAATCCAGACGGTACCGTAACTCGTGTAAACCTGGCCAGCTATACCGGTCAGACAGGAGATGGTGCTCGTGATAACGGTGATCACGATACAGACATGCGCTGGGTAACTCCTGGTGGTAAGCTCAGCTTTGACCAAAGCACCCCCGTTCCGGTAGATGCTGGTTCACAAAAGACATTCGAACTCAACATCAACACAGATCTGCCCAACATTCTGGTTGACCCGGCCACAGGTAACCGATATGTTTACCTTGATGTAACATCCATTAGCGGGGCATCAGAAAACGGATTCGAAATTTGGGCAGGCCCAGATGACTACATCAATACTGTTCCCAGTGATGTGAATGATCGTAATATTTACGTCATCAACAACCCTGGCTCACATAGCTCACGCGGCGTTACCGTTTTTGGGCTGGGAAGATTACCCATGAACTCAAACTTTGACAGCCCAATTGAAATTCCGTTATTGTACGTTGGCCCAGAAATGGCCGGGCAGTCTATTTTTGTACGTCTTTTTGATACAGACTCAGGCGCACAACCGCCTATCACTTTCTTCTTTGACACAATTTCCGAAGATGACTGGTCATTAACATTTGGCATCAAGGGCCAAACAGATCCAGATGGTGTTCCTGCTGATTCACGGTGCTTGCCTGGTAGTTGTAATAATCAATGGGTTGATCCACCCTACGAAATTAAAGTTCCGGGTATTCTGGACAACTGTGATTACCAAAACCCAACAATGGAAGATTGCACGCCATTTTACGGGGGACGGCTGGTAGTCCGATATGAAGGTGGTTTCTCAGACACTTACGGGTGGGAAATCACAGTGACAGGCTTGCCGTATTTGATCCGCTAAAGTCCACTTTTGGGCAGGCAAAAAGGATTTTTCGCATGGAAAAACATTCGAAACATTCATCCGAGCAAGATAAACAGTTCAGGGAAGCTGGTCAGGGGATTATCGAATATTTGATTATCCTGTCTCTCATTGGGCTGGCAGCTTTTGTGATTATCAATTTGTTGGGGCCGGCAATCAGTAACGCATTTGAGCGATTTATTTCTGATGCAGAAGTAGCTCCTCCTTCACTGCTTTCTTATACACCGCCTCCTACTTATACGCCCACAGCTACAACGGATCCGAATGCCACACCAACTTTTACGCCGGTTGTGAATCCGACTGCCACCCCAACGAATACGCCCGAACCGCCAACAGCGACTCCTACAGCAACAGCAACGCTTACACCCTCCCCTTCGGCCACACCACCCTGTCCTTATGGGCCACACAATGTTCCTGGTCGTATTGAGATGGAAGATTTTATGTGTGGTGGTGCAGGTGTTGCCTTTAGTGATCTGACAAATGATGGCGGGCCGGGGAGTGGTATTTATCGCTCGGATGTCACTACTGAAGGGCCAGATTTGCAAACTACCGGAGATTCTTCGGGTACGTATAATCTTGGCTGGACACGCGACAATGAATGGGTGCGGTATGATATCAATGTAACGGAAAGCCGTGAGTATGACATCATTGTGCGTGTGGCCTCGCCAACGGGAAATAATGGGCAATTCCATATCAAGATTGATGGCACAGATGTAACGGGCACGCAGAATGTGCCGGTGACAGGCGGCTGGCAAAACTGGACGGATTACACTGTTTCTCGGGTGATTTTGCTGGCGGGTACGCATACGCTGGAGTTTTATATTGAAAATAATGGGGCTAATTATAACTATATGAATATTGTGCCCTATGTCCCTCCGCCGACGAATACGCCAACAAGTACGCCAACGAATACGCCAACGAGTACGCCAACACCAACACCTACTCAGGCACCCAGTGGTGTTATTTATGTGAGTTCAACTTCTGGCGGTACGGTGAGTGGTATTGGTTTTGCTGACGAGGATATTCTGGCTTATAACCAGGGTACAGGTACCTGGTCTATGTTCTTTGATGGCTCAGATGTGGGTGTTGGCGGTGGGGATGTTGATGCATTCACAATTTTGAGTGATGGTTCTCTGTTGCTAAGCTTTAATGGAAGCCGGAATATCTCTGGCGTGGGTAATGTGGATGATTCTGATATTGTACGTTTTATTCCTTCTTCGACTGGGGCTAATACTTCCGGGACGTTTGAGATGTACTTCGATGGCTCGGATGTGGGGCTGACAACCAACGGAGAGGATATTGATGCTGTGACGGTGTTGTCTGACGGCCGTATTGTGGTCAGTACAGTAGGTAGCTTCAATGTTGGTGGCGGTGTGAGAGGTGATGATAGCGACTTGATTGCCTTTACACCCACCCAGTTGGGATTCAGCACTCAGGGTAGCTGGTCATTCTACTTCGATGGTTCGGATGTGGGGCTAACTACTTCAAACGAAGATATTTATGGCACATGGATTGACGGAAATGGGGATATTTATCTGACTTTCCGCGGAGGATTTAACGCGGGAGGTGTCAGTGGTAGTGCAGAGGATATTGTCGTGTGCCAGCCTGGTTCTTTGGGGACGAGTACCAGTTGTCAGTACACATTCTATTGGGATGGGTCGGCAAATGGTATGTCTGGTGAAACGATTGATGCTCTGCATATTGTGCCCTGACCGGGTGTTCTACTCATGAAAAGAGGCCCTGATAGATTCTAATCAGGGCCTTTTTTATTTAGGAGCGGCGACGGTGGAAGTGGTATAAAAATAGCAGAAGTAGTATGCCGCCTATGAGAAACCACCAGCCAGCGGGAAGGTCTGGAGATAATTGGGCTGTTTCGGTGGGGAGTGGGGTGGGAGATGGTGTGGGTAGAAAAACGGCCGTTTCTGTTGGGCGTGGTGTGTGTGTCGGCGTTGGTGTTTGCGTTGGTGTAGCCGTCGGTGTCATTGTCGGTGTAGCCGTTGGAGATGGTGTATTGGTAAACGTGGGCATGGCCGTTGCCGTCACCAACAAGGTCACTGTTGGGGTGATGGTGGGTGTTGGCGGGGCAAGCGTGGGAACAAGGGGAATAGAATCGGCCGTTATCCCTTCTTCCACCAAAAACAGCGGCGGGCCACCAATAATACACTCCCCGTAGCAGCGTGCGCCAGCCAACGAAACATCATACACACCATTAACGGCCGTTATCTCCGTCACCTCGCCTGTGGCCGACACCAGCATCCCCTTTTCCGCCAGGGCTGGCACCCGCAACGACACAGCCGCCGGCGTTCGTGCCCACATCACCCGCGTTACCCCCTGCGGGCGCGAAAAAGCAACCACAAAATAAGTCGGTTCCTGCTGCTTCCGTACCGGATACGTAAATCCGGATAAATACTTAATTGTCGTCTGATACGCAAAAAACGCCGGTCGCTTACTATAATCCGGGCGCAAAATACCAAAAGACTCCCCACCTGGCGGCAATTGAATATCAATCAGCTTATACACCCCAATACGCGCTGCTCCAGCCGCAAATCCCAGCGCGTGTGCCTGCACAATATACCAGGCCTGCTGCTCCAAATCTACCTGAAACTGCGGCCGATCCACTGGCCATTCCGGATCCATATTAGGCGCCGCATTTGTCTCATTCACCCATACCGGCTTGCTCAGCCCAAACTCATTTTGCAGCGCCCACACCGCCCCCACAATACCTTGCACAGTCTCAGACCGGAAATAAATATGCAAAGAAAATGTATCAAAAAAATAATCATTCGCCGGTGCTTCCGGATCGGCCGTGGCCACCTCCAGGAATCGGCGTAAATATCCCGGATCATGCCAATACGTCATACCCGCCAAATGAATAGTCGCCTGTGGATCAACCGCCTTCATCACCTGATAGGCAACTTTAACCAACTGATAGTAATCCTCTACCGAACCACTAAATTCATGCCCATACACCCCCGGCGGAATATCTGGCTCATTCCAGATAATCCAATGATGCACACCACGCGGGCCATAATATTCTGCCACCCGGCGCACATAATTAGCCCAAAGATTATTCGGATCATCCACCGGCAGATAAAGACCACGCGGCACCCCAGCAAAAGGAATACCATCCGTTGCCCAGGCAGGCGTATTCTTCAACAAACCAACAACTGTTCGCCCCTGGGCATTGGCTTCTGTCAGCCACTCTTCCAGCACATGCAATGTGTTCCAGTCATCAGGGCCTGTCGGTTGGATTTCGCTCCAGTAAAAAAGGATGCGCTCCCACCCCACCCCCAACTCAGCCGCTTCATTCGGTGCCCAAAAAGCTTCAACCACACCGAAGCGGGGATCAACGGCCGTTTGTGCCACCACATCCGGGACATCCACCGCCTGTAGCCACACAACCACGCCCATCAGCACAACAAAACCAAACACCAACCCAATCCGTCGCCAAACACCCATACACAACTCCATAACCTGGCAAATATACAAAACGTGACGTGTTACCAGAATCTTCACGTCACGCGGCGCAAATTATACAAATCTTTCCCTACCCCGCCACATTCCCCTTTTAGCAAAGCCACAAATCAGTTAAAATGACACCATGCAACTACGTCCAGCCCAACAAAAAATCCTGGAATACACCAACGGCTACATGGCCATCAGCGCTGTTCCCGGCAGTGGCAAAACCTTCACCCTTTCCCTGCTCGCAGCCGAACTCATTGCCCAGGGGCGTATCAATACAAATCTCGATCAACAAGTCCTCATCGTCACTTACCTTAACGCCAGTGTAGATACTTTTCGCGCCCGCATTCGCCGCCGCCTGGAAGATAAAGGGTTGCCCATCACCGGCTTTGATGTACGTACCCTGCACAGCCTCTCATTAGAAATTGTGCGCCTGTCTCAAAGCGAACTGGCCGGAAATATGCCCATTGTGCTGGACGATACCCAGCAATCCTATTTCCTTTCGCTGGCAATTGACCGCTGGATTGAACATCACACACATCTGTGGCAAGAATTTCTGCATGACTTACCGGACTCACCGCGGGCTATGGCCCGCTGGCGTACTATTGTGGAAAAAACAGCCAGCGCTTTGATTCGGACAGCCAAAAATGAACGGTACAGACCAGAGCAAATTTTGGATAAATTACACCGATTCATCACGCAAGAAACGGCCGAATCCGACGAAAACCCCCAAACCATCGCCCGACGCTACGCCTTCACCGAAATGATGGCCGGCATCTACGCCCATTACCAAAACATCCTCATGCGTCAGGCAGCAATGGACTTCGACGACCTGATCTGGCAAGCCACCGACCTGATTGAAGAACAAGAAAACTTTGCCGAGCAACTCCGCCAGCGCTGGCCCTACGTACTGGAAGATGAAGCCCAGGACAGCGTTCCCCTCCAGGAAGCCCTGCTAGAAGCCCTGACAGGCCCCAACGGTAACTGGGTACGTGTTGGCGACCCCAACCAGGCCATCACCAGCACATTTACAGCCGCCCACCCCCGCTTTTTTAACGCCTTTATTGACCGACCAGATGTCCGCTCACTCCCCCTTCCCAACAGCGGCCGTAGCGCGCCCCTTATCATTGACGCCGCCAATACCCTCCTGAACTGGGTAATTGATCACCATCCTGTGCCCGAAGTCCGTCGCCACGCCTTTCGTCGCCAAAATATTTTGCCTACCCCGCCTGGCGACGCCCAACCTAACCCGCCCAACAGCGAAGCCAATATTCGTATCAAAGTATTCAAACACCGGGAAGATGAAGAATTGCCAGCCATTGCCAGACTGGCCACGAGATACGCCCAAAAAAAACCAGAACACACGCTGGCCATTCTTGTTCCCACCAATCGGACAGGATACCAGATAGCCGAACACCTGGATGAACTGGACTCAGATTACGACATGCTGCTCCGGGGCGGCGGACGAGAACGGGAAATTGCAGCGGCCATGCACGCCTTGCTGGCAGTTTTGGCGAATCCGCTGGATAAAAAGCAATTGGTTCGCGCCCATGAAACATTATATGAATTGGGACATCCCGCAGCACGTGTGCCAGAAGAACAGTTATCCCACCTGCATCGGCTGCTTGTAAGCGTCAGCCGGCCAGAATCGGTGTTGTACCCCTGGCAGGAGAGTGATATGGCAGCAGCCTTGCCAGCAGGACGCACCACAGAAACGGATTTGGCTGCAATCGGCCGTTTTGCCGAGTTCCTCCGTCGCATCTTCAGCCTGCGCGCCCTCCCCATTGATGATTTGGCCCTGGCTTTGGGAGACGAGCTTTTTTCCTGGGGTGAAGCACACGAAGGCGACCTGATCATCGCCTATCAGATAGCTAACGTGCTGCGCCAGTGGCGTACCACCCAGCCAGAATGGCGACTTCCGGAACTGGTTGCCCAACTGGAAGACGTTGTGGCCGGGCGGCGACGCCTGCCCATTGCGCCTGTGGATGAGCTGGGATACGAGCCAACCCCTGGCCGCATTACACTGACCACCCAACACAGCGCCAAAGGGCTGGAATGGGATGCTGTTTTTCTGGTAGGCATTGATGGTATGTGGATTCCAGGTAGCCTGGATGCCCCCTTTGTGGGTGAGTATGATTTTCTGGGCGGGGATCCAACAGCAGAAGTAGTCGCCCAACTTCGATACATCATGGCTGGAGATGCTGGCATTTATCCTGGCCGTACGCCCACAGAAACAGCACGAATTGACATCATTTGTGAGCGGTTGCGCCTGTTGTATGTGGGTATTACTCGAGCCCGTCGCTATTTACACATCAGTCGTAGTCGAGCGACACGTGTTTATAACAAAGACAGGGAAAGTGAACCGGCAACGGTGATGGGGGTGTTGTACCGGTTTTTGAAGCAACGGGAGGAAAAACGGCCGTCTTCCCCCTCATCCGAATAATTCCCCATTGACAACTCCACAAGAAAAACAGCACGTTTATTATATTCCAACAAAACCATTATCAACACTACCCCTTTCCATCCCACTCCCCAAATTAAGAAACAAATTTGACAAAGAACCATCTCTAAATACAATAAAAACTAAGGAGTCCTAAACAATGTCACCATTTAATCCTAAACATAGAAATACACCCGGTAGCAAAATTACCATAGCCCTCTATCGGATTACCCAGGCAATTACACATATCCTTCGCGAGCGAGGTAAAATCACGCAACTCTCTCCAACCCAGATTCAATCATTACTGTTCCTCAAATATGCTCGTCCTGGTGTACACACTATTGGTGGTTTAGCCAATCGGTTAGGTACTACTTATGCCACAGCCAGCGGTGTTGCCGACGCCCTGGAACGCAAACGACTCATCGAGCGCCTGCCATTACCAGCAGATCAGCGCGTTGTCACCCTCAAGCTGACACCCAAAGGTGAAGCGCAAGCAAAAATGCTGGAAGACATTTTGGATGAAATCGAAGCTGCAGTAAATGCATTACCAGAAGCAGAACAGGCCGCTTTACTTCGGGCTACCCAGGCCATTGTCCAACATCTACAACATGCCGGATACGTCAAAGTGTATGAGATGTGCTGGCATTGCCAATTCTTCCAGAAAGATGCCCACCCCGACGATCCACGTGGTCGCCATCACTGTACATTTGTAGATGCACCATTACCCGAACCAAACACGTATCTGGAGTGTCCTGATTTTGTACCAGCCGAAAACTAATAAGGAGGGAATGTGATGTCTTTACCACTTACTTTATATGGGGCAAAAGATTGTGATGACACCGACCGTACACGCGCTCATTTGCTCAAGCTGGGTATTCCATTTCATGAAGTAAACATTGATCACAACCCCGAAGCAGAGCAATTTGTGATCTTTATTAACCGTGGTTATCGCAGTACGCCCACGCTTGTTTTTGGCGAGGACAAGTTCAAGATTATCGTGACCGAACCAACAGACGAACAGTTGGAGCAAGTGCTGGCACAGGCTGGTTATTCTATTCCTGAGGCATTCAAAAACAGAAATCCGTAAAATGCACGTAACTATTGACAGAAACATTTTTCTTATTTTATACTGAATCCATCCAAAACGTTTTGGATCCACTTTATTAGCCGCTTTTGCCCAACAAAATCACATCGAAGCAATTTCTCACAACAATTGGTATGCACGTTACGCAAAAAGATATTGCGCGAAAATTAGGCATATCTATTACAACTGTTTCCCGTGCACTGGCAGGTTATAGTGACGTGGCAGAGGAAACACGACAACGTGTTCTGCAAACAGCTCAAGAGATGGGGTATTCCCCCCATTTGTTAGCCCGTCGCCTGCAAAAACAACGCACCGATACAATCGGGTTTATTATGCCCACCCTGGCACCACGCTTTTCCGATCCGTTTTTTAGCGAGTTTATTGCCGGTGTGGGGAATGAAGCGGCTTCTCATGAGTATGATTTGCTGGTTTCTACCCATCCACCCGAAAGTGAGAGTGAAATGAAGGCTTATGAACGAGCAGCGAAAGGGGGATGGGTGGATGGGTTGATTATTGTACGAACAAGGGAAAAAGATGAACGAATCAGATTGCTTTGTCAATACAAGTTTCCTTTTGTTTCGTTTGGTCGCACGAATGAGTCGCTAGATTTTGCCTATGTAGATGAAGATGGCGAAACCGGTATAAAGTTGTTGACGCAGCATTTGATTGATTTGGGGCATCGTCGCATTGGGTTTATTCGCCCTCCAAAAGATATGATGGCTGGTCATTTCCGGTTGCAGGGGTTTATGAAGGCGATGGCGGAGAATGACTTGCCCGTACGACCGGAGTGGATTGTGGAAGGGGATATGACGCAACGGGGTGGTGAACAGAGCATGGCGGTTTTGCTGGATGTGCAACCTGGGATAACGGCCGTTATTGCCGGAAACGATCTCATGGCCATTGGTGCCATGCACTGTGCCCAACAACGTGGCCTGGAAGTAGGTAAAGATATTTCCGTCGCCGGCTTTGATGACATCCCATTGGCAGCCTATGTCAAGCCATCGCTGACAACATTGAGACAACCCATCTACGAAATCGGCCGAATGACCTGTCGTATGTTGATCGACCTGATTAACGGCCGTTTTTCCCATCCTCCCCAAGTCCTCCTTGTCCCCCAACTCATCATCCGCTCATCCACCGCCCCCCCAGCGTCAGACTAGTAAAAAGGAGGTGCATATAGAACATCATGCCCATACACACCAGTAAACACCATCTAAACCACACGATAACCTGTTAAGGAGGTTGAGAAAATGAGAAAAAAATTGATACTCGTAGCCCTTTTATTGGTACTGGCCCTGGTCGCAGTGGCCTGCCAGCCCCAGACTGTAGAAGTTACACGAGTTGTCACCCAAACCGAAACAGTAGAAGTCACGCGCGTAGTGACCGAAACAATCGAAGTTGAAGGCGAGCCAGTCGTCGTCACACAAGTCGTTGTTGAAACCGTCACTGTCGAAGTACCAGCCGAACAACCAGACTTCGGCAAAGTCGTCATCCTCTCTACCCAGGGCGTGCCGGTAGAAGAAGCGGAAAAAATGCGGGGTATCGTTCTGGCCGACTTCCCCGGCGAGCCTGAATTCATAGGCGTAGAAGAACCCGTATTACTAGACCGCGTTCTGGCCGAAGCCGAAGCAGGCGAAGGCTCGGTTGATGTTGTAATCGCCCTCCACGGCACCTTCCCCACACTCCAGGCCGCCGATGCGCTTATGGATCTCTCCGACTTGGCCGCTGAACTTTCTGATCGCGGCATTCCCGACGCATTTATGGAACTAGGTAAACTGGGCACGGAAGATACCCAATACTACATTCCCCTCATGCAAGCCACCTACATCTTTGCCGCCAACAAAGTAGCACTTGATTACTTGCCTGAAGGGGCAGATCCAGATGCACTTACCTGGGACGATATCTACAACTGGGCCCAAAACATTGCCAATGAAACTGGTGAGAACAAACTGGGCTTCCCCGCTGGCGATCGCGGCCTGATGCACCGCTTCCTGGAAGGATACATTTATCCATCATTCACTGGCGGCATGGTATCGAACTTCAAGAGCGAAGAAGCTGTCGCCATGTGGGAATTCATGCGGAATCTGTGGCAATACACCAACCCACAGTCAACCACATATGCCTTCATGCAAGAGCAACTTCTCTCCGAAGAAGTGTGGGTGGCGTTTGACCATACGGCTCGTCTGAAAGATGCTTTTGAGCAACGGCCGGATGACTTTATCGCCTTGCCATCACCGACTGGTCCTGCCGGTCTGGGCTTTATGCCGGTTATCGTAGGTGTGGGTATCCCCAAAAATGCACCCAATCCGGAAGGGGCCATGGAGATGATCCGGTATCTGCTGGAAGACGAAACACAAATTAACATCTTGCGTGAAATTGGCTTCTTCCCGGCCACAGGTGTGGAATTCCCCGGCTTTGTATCAACTGGTATTCGCCTGGAGGGTGAAGCTGTGGCCAAGCAGGCTGCTTCACCAAATGCGTTGCCAGCATTGTTGCCAGTTGGTTTGGGTGAGCGAGGCGGTGAAATCAATAAGATTTACCGAGATACGTTTACTCGAATCATTCTGAATGGGGAGGATATCCCCACTGTTCTGGAGGAAGAAGGGGCCAAGTTACAGGCATTGCTGGAGGAAACAGGCGCACCCTGCTGGCCGCCTGATCCACCAAGCGAAGGGGCTTGCCAGGTACGGTAACCTGACCTGAATAGCATGGGAGACAGGCTTTGACTTGTCTCCCAGTTGTCTGATTGGGTAGTTAACAGTAATAGTTGGTGACGGTGGGGGAAATGGCAAGAAAAACGGCCGTTTCCCCCACCACGGAGATTAAACATGATCGCAAAACTACGTGCCCAAAATCTGGAACCATACCTCCTTCTACTCCCCTCCACCATCTTCTTACTCCTATTCTTCGCCTGGCCCATGTTCCGCGCACTCAGTCTTGCCATCCTCAACGACGAAGGTCAATTCACTCTGGCACACATCCAGCGCATGACCTCTGACGTTGCCTTTTGGGACGCTATTCGCAACACCTTCATCCTGCTCATCACCATCATCCCCTTACAATTCATTCTCGCGCTTATCATGGCACTCATTGTCACCTCTGGCTTGCGGGGATCTGGCCTGCTCATCTACTTCTACGCCCTGCCCATTGCCATCTCCGATCTGGCAGCAGGCATCGTCTGGTTCGCTGTCTTCACAGAACGCGGCTACCTAAACACCTTGCTCACCAATCTGGGAATCCTTGATAAACCATTCATCTTTTTAAACATCCAAACATCCTGGCCGCTAATAGCTGTGATCATCGCCGAAGTCTGGCGGGCAACATCCATCGTGTTCGTCATTTTGGTAGCTGGCCTGCAAGGAATCCCCAAAGAATACAATGAAGCAGCCGAAATATTTGGGGCAAACTGGTACACAAGACTATGGCGCGTCACTTTGCCAATGCTTCGCCCCAGTATTCAGGTTGCCCTTATCTTACGCACCATTCTGGCTTTCCAGGTATTTGCCGTTGTTGTTGCACTAACAGGTGGCAACTTGCGTGTGCTGGCGTTGGAAGCCTTTCGCTGGTACGGCGATTTTCGTAACGCCAACGTAGCCGCTGCCTATGCTGCACTCATTCTTATATTCTCAATGATTGTGAGCGTTGTTTATTTGCGTACTTTACGCAGCCCGGAAACAGAATTGACCGGCTAAATTTGTGCCCTTGCTGGAGGTTTCTGAAATGTCCTCAAAAAGAACCTGGTTTTCTAGCCGCTCTCTGCTTTATGTGGTCGCACTTTTGATCGCGCTTTATATCCTTGTTCCAATTTACCTGATTACTATATCGGCGTTTAGCCCGCGCAATGCCGTGTTTGACTATCCGAAGCCGTTTTTCCCAAAAGCGTTCTCTGTCGAAACGCTCTCGTTCTTTCTAAACTCGTTTGGTGTTCTGGAATCAGTGCAAATGAGCATTATTGTAGCCATTCTCACATTAGTGCTCTCTTTGTTAATTGGTGCGCCGGCAGGTTATACACTGGCGCGGTATGTGTTTGTGGGTAAGGATTCTTATCGGCTGGCTATTTTGTCCACTCGTGCCTTTCCAATTGTGATTTTGGCCATTCCTTTGGCGGTTACTTTTATTCGATGGGACCTGGATGATACGGCTATTGGGGTGGCTCTTTTGCATACGGCAATGGCATTACCTACAACGATTTTGGTAACCAGCAGTGTGTTTGTGAGTGTGTCGAAAGAGTTGGAGGAAGCGGCAATGGTGTTGGGATGTAGTCGGTTTGGGGCGTTTAGACGTGTCGCATTGCCGCTTGCCCTGCCTGGATTGGCAGCGTCGGCGATTTTTACGTTTGTTTTGTCCTGGAATGAGGTGTTTGCTGCGGCGATTCTTACGTTACAAAATCCAACTTTACCGGCGCGCCTGGTGGTGCAGTTGAATCAATCTCCATTACCTTTCAAGTTTGCCGGGGGCTTTTTTATTTTGGTTCCGGCAATTGTGTTTATGTTATTTGTACGTCGTTATTTGTTTACTTTGTGGGGTGTCAAGCTTAAGTAACTGGAGTCTGTCATTATGGCTGAAATTCGACTGGAGAACGTACGCAAGGAATTTGGCGAGGTGGTGGCGGTCAAGGATATTTCGCTGACTATCCATGATCGGGAGTTTATGGTATTGCTGGGACCAAGTGGCTGTGGCAAATCGACGTTGTTACGGTGTATTGCTGGTTTGGAACAGGTGAATAACGGCCGTATTCTGATTGACGGCGAAGATGTGACGCAGCTACCTCCCCGCAAACGTGGCATTTCTATGGTCTTCCAGAGTTATGCTGTTTTTCCCCACATGACCGTATTTGAAAATATTGCATTTGGCTTGCGGATGCAAAAAAAGCCGGATGCTGAAATTCGGCAACGGGTTCAATCATCGGCCGAATTGCTACATATTGAGGAGTTGTTGGATCGATATCCGGCACAATTGAGTGGTGGTCAGCGGCAACGAGTGGCAGTTGCCAGGGCAATTGCCGTGCAGGCCAAGGTATTGTTGATGGATGAGCCTTTGAGTAACCTGGATGCTCTGTTGCGGTTGGAAATGCGGGCAGAGTTGAAGCGATTGCTGGATGAATTACAGGCGACGGTAATTTATGTGACACATGATCAGGTGGAAGCGTTGAGTATGGGTGACCGCATTGCTGTGATGCGAAATGGGGAAATTTTGCAGTGTGATTCACCAATTGCGGTTTATAATAATCCGGCGGCTCATTTTATTGGCAGTTTTATTGGTAATCCGCCAATGAATTTTTTGACGGCTCGGGTATTGGATGGGAAAACGGCCGTTTCCGTCCACGAAACTACCATTCCCCTTCCGCCATCTATTGCCAGCCAGCTAAAAGCCAACACCGAACTCTGGCTAGGCATTCGCGCCGAAAACATCGAAGCCCTATCCCAAACCGCGCCTGATACCATCCCTGCCAAAGTGCTCGTCGTCGAACCCCTTGGCTCACACAACTTACTCACCGTTCAGGTTGGGAATGAGCTACTCAAAGTCAACACCCATGCCGATGCAAAATTCAGCCCTGGTCAAGCTATCTGGCTACGGTTTGCTGCCGACAAAATACGCTGGCTGGACAAACTGACTGGCCAAAGCCTGATATAATGCCGAGCCCATGAACTCAAAAGAACGATTGTCTCGTTTACTGGCACAAATTTATGGCCCAGAAACTGGTTCGGAAGTTTTGCCTCGTCTGCAACATCTGCTGACCAATTACCAGCCTCGCCTGCCATCTCCTGCACAAATGTCTCTAACTGAAAAGCAGGTAGTTCTTATCACATACGGGGACCAGGTCACCGAACCAGGCACGCCTCCCTTACGCACGCTGGCTAATTTTTGTACCCATTATTTGCCAGGTGTGGTGGATACAATCCACATTTTGCCATTTTATCCATACTCTTCCGATGATGGCTTTTCGGTAATTGACTATATGGCAGTGGACCCGGCTCTGGGGAACTGGGATGATGTGGCGGCATTGCGTACCCACTTTCGGCTAATGTTCGATGCCGTATTGAATCATGTTTCTGCTCAGAGTGATTGGTTTCAGGCATTTTTACGGGATGATCCAACTTATCGGGATTATTTTGTGGTGGTGGAGCCGGATACGGATGTTTCGGCCGTTTTTCGCCCACGCGCCCTCCCATTACTAACCAGAGTAAAAACGGCCGTTTCCGAAAAACTCGTCTGGACAACCTTTAGCGAAGACCAAATCGATCTCAATTACCGCAATCCCGATGTCCTCCTCAAGGCAATCGAAATCCTCCTCCACTACATTTCACACGGCGCTGAATACATCCGGCTGGATGCGGTTGCCTTTTTATGGAAAGAAATCGGCACAAACTGCCTTCACCGACCACAAACCCATGCCATCATCCAGCTTATACGCGCCGTCCTTGATATTGTCGCCCCACAAGTAGTACTCATCACCGAAACCAACGTCCCTCATGAAGAAAATATTGCCTACTTTGGAGATGGGACAAACGAAGCCCAAATGGTTTACAACTTTTCATTGCCGCCACTCACACTCCATGCTTTTCACACAGGCCAGGCAGAAACACTTTCCCAGTGGGCCAGCAACCTGAAACGGCCGTCTGGACGGGCAACCTTCTTCAATTTCCTGGCCTCCCATGATGGCATTGGCCTCACACCAGCCAAAGGAATCCTGACCGAAACCGACATTTCCCGAATGTGCGCCCGTATCCTTGAGCTTGGCGGCTATGTCAGCTACCGCACCCAAACCGACGGCACACAAAGCCCCTACGAACTAAACATCAATTACCTTGACGCCCTCGGCGATCCAGCCCGGCCTAACGAACCAATCGATCTCATTGCTCGTCGCTTTTTGACTGCCCATGCAATTATGCTTTCTCTGGCGGGTGTGCCCGGCATTTACTTCCATAGCCTTTTTGGCTCTCGAAGTTGGCCAGAAGGCGTCCATCTGTCCGGACACAAACGACGGATTAACCGACAAAAATTCAATCGGACTGAACTGGAAGCAGAATTAAACAACCCGACTTCCTTGCGCCACCTTGTCTATAAAGGCTTTGTCCAACTTTTACAGGCTCGGCGTCATGATCCCGCATTTCATCCAATGGGAGAACAAGCGGTTTTGTTCCTGCATTCGGGTGTTTTTTCACTATTACGTTTGGCAAAAAACGGCCGTTCTGCCGTCCTCTGCCTGCACAACATCACCCCCTCACCCCAAACCATCACCCTGTCCCCCAAACAACTCCCCATCCCACTCCCAGCCACTGCCACCGACCTGCTTTCCCACTACCCCCTCACCATCCACACCCCCTGGCAC
>RFGV01000299.1 GCA_003696605.1 Chloroflexota bacterium
GCATAAGTGCAGCTTGTAGCAGAGCCAGTAACAGGCCATTGGCAAACAAAGATGTCTTCGTTTTCACCAGAGAAAACCGGCAAACTGTACTCACCAATTGTTGTGAGATAGATGTCTCCCGTACTAATAACAGTGACACCATTTACATCTTCATAACTTGTAGTCAGGCTGACATCTGAGCCATCGAAGTAAAGACTCCAGGTTCCACCACTGTTGTAATTGCCGGAGATATTGGGAGTGAAAGCCAACAAATCTTCATCGTTAGCACGGATATTGCCAGGCACCCGTGCGCCACCATAAACAGAGACAAGCAAGGTGCCATCTGGCAATAAACTCATTCCATCAATATCTTCCCCATTTGTTGTTAATCCGGCGGTTGCACCACGGAAGAACATACTGAATGTACCGGCGGTATTTGTCCCCAGCGATGTCGCATCAAACCGTACAATGTCTGAGTCGTCAACTGTACCTAAACCTGGAATGGTTAGTGGCCGGTCAAAGGACAACAAAAGGGTAGAGGCATCCATTACATAGAGGGCGTCAATGTTGGAGCGATTCAGACCCAGGTCGGAGCCGTCAAAGAAGATCGAGATTGTTGAGCCATCGTAGTACAGTACATCTTCGTTGCTGTATGTATTGCCTGTCACGGAGACCTTTTTGCCGATGGAGAAGTAAACTGGAACCAGAACATCTACCGACCATTCCAAAGGATCGCTGCTGATGGGGTTGTTCAGTTTATCTTCGGCATTGACGACAACGGTATGTGTTTGACTGACGGCTGGTGTGGTGGTGCAAGTGTAAGTCCAGGTTTCGCCTACTTCCAGAATGTTGCTGCCCCATTGGTCATTGTATGGTCCATCCCAGATGCAGTTACCCAGGTTGGTGTTTAGCACAAACTTGTCCAGGTTGGAGTCGCCTGTATTTTCGATGGTGACGGTGTAAACGACTTGTTCGCCTAATACAACGTTGGTTTTGTCGGCTGTCATGCTAACGGCCATACTGGGGTGGATGTCTACGAATGGTTGTAGCGGTGGCCCTCCAGTTGCGCCTACGGCGGGAATTTCAAGGAGTTCGCCGTTGCCATCTGGAATGAAGAGTTGTGGGTGGTCGAATGGTGCTTGTTGGTAGCGAACGCGTTCATCTGTCAGGGAGATCATGAAGGCTACCAGTGCATCGATTTCTTCTTGTGTGAGTCCGAGGTTGCCGATGTTTGGATCGAGGTCTGCCATGTTTTCGTCATGAAAGTCGCCGCCACGATTGTAGAATTCCATGACTTGTTCGAGTGTGGCCATGCCGCCGTTGTGCATGTAGGGGGCGGTGAGTTCGATGTTGCGCAAGGTGGGAGTTTTGAAGGAGCCGTCAACGGCGACACGTTCGGTGGGGTTGACTGGTGGGTTGATCAGGAAGGGGGGACCGACAATGATCCCTTGTTGGATGAGGCGTGTGAATGAGAGTGGGTTGCCGAAGGGGTCTGTGCCGCCTACTCCCAGGTCTTCGCTGGTGGGACGTACGCCGATGTTGTAGAAGCCGTTGTCGTAAACGGCAAGGCCGCCGTCTCCCATGAGCATGCGTTCGATGAGTTCTTCTGCGGGGCCGGGTTCGCTGTGAACGAGGATATGGCTAACGGTGGCTTTGCTGAATTCTGGGCCGTCGTGGCAGGCGATGCAGTTGGCTTTGCCAATGAATAGTTGAAGGCCGAGTTTTTGTTGGTCGGTGAGAGCGGCGTCGTTGCCTTCCTGGAATTGATCGTAGGGGGCGTTGTCGGAGACAAGGGTGGATTCGTAGAGTTGGACGGCGAGACCGAAGAAGAGGGAGAAGTTGGCTTCCATGAGGGTGTATTCGTCGAGGGATAACGGCCGTCCCGGGTTTGGTAACACTGTGGGGTTGCCGTTGGCATCGAAGACGACCATCACATCAGAATCCCAGTATTCGGGATTGAAGGCCGTTTTGATGAGGTCTTCATAGCTAATAGTGAGGCCTGGACCAGAGGGGTTGGCCAGAGGGCCAAGAACACTGTCTGTAGGGTCAACGATTTGTTTGCCCAATGGCGTCAGGGTGAGCATTTTCTTGCCAATGTCTGGAAAAGTACGGCCGTTCCATGCCATCTCCACAGCACTATTCGGTGGCCCCACAGCTTGCGAAGCAAGACTGGCAAATTGCAACCGCACTGTCACTGGCACCACACTGTCATCTGGCTGCACCTCCAACACGACTGCATTTGGGTCACGTTGGCCAAATGGATTCACTCCATTAAAAACAAAATTTGCCCGGCCATCCCAGAAATTACGTACATTGAATACAGCATTAATTACCGAAGGCGTATCACGCCCCGTAACCTGATGAACATTCTGGCCATTCACATTAAAAATTGGATCAGGCACAGGTTGGCCAGCATCTTCTGCATTACCAGGTACAATGCTGACAAAATTCTGCATTTCCACACCCTGCCCGCCAGCCACATCATCCGTGTCGAACAACACAGTTGAATTACGGTCAGCCGGATCGGCCAATTTGTGGAAGGGGAAATCATCCAATTGCAGCGTGCCATCCGGTGTACCGGCCTGGAAAATGCTATCTGCGCCTGGGTGAAGCCGATTCGTAGCCCGATTGTCTGTTCCGGCACTATAGTGGCAAGTTGCACAAGCCTGGACGCCGTCACTGCCAACCTGCATATCCCAGAACAATGCTTTTCCTAGCTGAATGGCTGCATCACGATTAACCACATAGTCATTCAGATCAGGTGGTTCGGGTATAGCAATCGTTTTCAGAGAAGGCGGCGCCCCAATTTCTTCCGGAATAATCGCTACTGTATCACTGTCTGTAACACCATCAATGTCTGTAACTGTTAGCTGGAAAATAAGCGTTTCGTTGACATTGGGGAAAACAAATGAGGGTGTGGCAGTTGTTGCACCTGTAAGAACAACAATCTCACCTTCAATTTGCACCCATGAGAAACTCAATCCATCTCCAGTAGAAGCCGTTCCATCAAGTTGCACAAAATCACCCGGCCCTACAATCTGATCTGGCCCAGCGTTAGCTATGGGAGTGCCTGCATAGATACTGGAAACAATTCCCAGCAATATTAGTGCTAGCCCGAATGAGAAAAGGCGGTTTTTTCTTATCATCCTGATAACTTTTAGTTTTACGTGTCTCATTGTTATCCCTCCCAATGAGTCCTGATACGCCTTTGTATCGCCGGCATACCAAATACTTCTCTTTTAGATTTTGTGAATATCTTTGTTGCCGTTTAATGTCTGTGACAGTTGAAGCAAGGTAAATTTTTGAAATAATGAGGACAGTTCCTGAGGCTGAGTCACAGATGATTCGCTTTTGGTGTAAATCTGTACATTCTTGTTGTCGGCATTGATAACAAATACGGAAATTGGAGATAGTTTTTGAAGAAAAGCCAGCAGGCGAAAAGAAGAGGTTATGCGTGAATTGCTGCCTAAGATGATTACGTGCGGCGTGAAGTGATAAATTTCCCGGCAGAGGACTTGTTCGTTTTCAGGCATAATGCCGTATACGTTCAGATTTGGTTCGTGGGCAAGTAAGCTGGTGATGCTTGCTCCGAGAAGTAGCTCATTTTCTATTACAAGAACTCGTAAGTTTTGCATGACATTTTCCTTAAAAGAAAAGAATCAACCATGTGCAAATCAAGAAAGCGAGAGAAACGCGATTTCTTATGATTGCATAGTACTAAAGTACTGGTTTAATGTAATCACCCCTTTGGGATGATCCTTTGTGCAAAGGTACTATTTGGGGGAATTGGGGTGTGTCCCGTGCCTGCCTTTGGCTAAAAGACAGGCACGGGATTTTTATTGGGTCTGGGTTATTGGATGGTTACCAGAACAC
>RFGV01000026.1 GCA_003696605.1 Chloroflexota bacterium
CCAGCCGCACCATGTTGTTTAACATTCACACCCGCCAATGGGACAACGACTTATTGGAGTTGTTTGATATTCCCGCAAGCATATTGCCGCGGGTGGTGCCTTCCGGTGCGCTGCACGGTTATTCCCAAAAGACAGCGGCGTTTCCGTTTGAACTGCCCATAGCCGGCATCGCCGGCGACCAGCAGGCCGCTCTGTTCGGGCAGATGTGCATCGAAAAAGGGATGCTAAAAAACACCTACGGCACCGGCTGCTTTATGATGTTAAACACCGGACACACACCGGTGATTTCCCAAAACCGGCTGCTCACCACCATCGCCTGGGAAATCGATGGGCGGGTCACCTATGCGCTGGAAGGCAGCGTATTTGTTGCCGGTGCGGTGGTGCAATGGCTGCGCGACGGATTGAAAATGATCCGCAACGCCTCGGAGATCGAGGCATTGGCCGCCACCGTTCCGGACAACGGCGGGGTTTATTTTGTGCCGGCGTTTACCGGGCTGGGGGCACCACACTGGGACGCTTTTGCGCGAGGCGCCATGCTGGGCTTGACCCGGGGCAGCACAGCCGGACATATTGCCCGGGCAGCATTGGAAAGCATCGCGTTCCAAACGATGGACATGCTGCGGGCCATGGAGGCTGATGCCGGTATTAAAGTGCCGGCGTTGCGAGTGGACGGTGGCGCCACCGCCAATAACCTGTTGATGCAATTCCAGGCGGATTTGCTGAATATCACCGTCGAACGACCGGCAGTCCTGGAAACAACCGCATTGGGCGCCGCATACCTTGCCGGGCTGGGCATCGGTTTGTGGCAAACACCTGCGGATATTGCTTCGCAATGGCAGGCAGCACATCGCTTTATTCCCAATCATCAACCGGCGCAAATTAATCCACTTATTCAGGGATGGCACAAAGCCTTGCAACGCGCCAAAAACTGGGACAGCGCCTGATGTTTCTGCCCGCAATCTCTTCTGTATGTCGCACATTCCCCAAAAATTTTTCCTTCGACGTGATGTATTGGTGTAAAATATTGGTTACATTGGAACACATTCAATTATAATTCGCACACGAAAAGGATAAGCCGATGCTTCGCGCCAACATGTTGGACAACTTGCGCAATCACCAGGACTACTGGGACGTCATCATTATCGGCGGCGGCGCCACCGGACTGGGCTGTGCCGTGGAATCCGCCTCGCGCGGTTACCGCACCTTACTTTTGGAACAGCACGATTTTGCCAAAGGCACCTCCAGCCGCAGCACCAAATTGATTCACGGCGGCGTGCGGTATCTACGCCAGGGTAATATCGCGCTGGTGCTGGAAGCCCTGCACGAACGGGGCTTGCTGGCCAACAATGCCCCGCACCTGGTGCATCATCAATCGTTTATCGTTCCGAATTACGAATGGTGGGAAGGTCCGTTTTACGGCATCGGCCTCAAAATGTATGACATGTTGGCCGGCAAGCTGGGACTTGGTCCGTCGCGACTGCTCTCCAGAGAAGAAACGTTAAAGCGCATCCCCACGCTGGAACCGCAGGGCTTGCGTGGCGGCGTGATTTATTACGACGGGCAATTTGACGATGCCAGGCTGGCCATCAACCTGGCGCAAACAGCTGCCGACCTTGGCGCAACCCTGCTCAATTATATGCCGGTGGTGGCACTGCTGAAAGAAAAAAACATGACCCACGGCGTGGCGGCACGCGATGAGGCAACAGGTGAAACATTCGAGATTTTCGGGCGCGTAGTGGTAAACGCCACCGGTGTTTTTACCGATAACGTTCGCAAAATGGACGACCCCACCGCAGCGGAAATTATACTGCCCAGCCAGGGCGTGCATATTGTGCTCGACTCGGCATTTTTACCGGGCGACTCGGCAATTATGGTGCCGGAAACAGACGACGGCAGAGTGCTGTTTGCCGTGCCGTGGCACGGTAAAGTTATTGTC
>RFGV01000300.1 GCA_003696605.1 Chloroflexota bacterium
AAAAGGAAGTGTGCAGTCTGACGATTATTCGAGTGGTTCTGCGGGGTGGAGGTTATCATATCCCGGTGGTTCTTTCGAGGCAACGAGGATTTTTGCAAACTCAGAGTTGCACGCGGCAAAAATGGTAATGGACGAGATTCATGCCACGAATGGCACGTCTTTTGTCGCCAGGGGTGTTGGGTCTCTAATGAACAGTGCAACCGTTGCTGCTACGTTTTCCGTGGATATTGTCGATCCTACAACCGGGCACGCACAGATTGCATCGGTCGGAGACATTGTCAGGCTTTGGGATGTTAGCGGTAGCTACGATATATGGGCAACCGTTAGCTCTGTGGTGGACAATACAACATATTACACGTACAACTTGACAAAGCAATCTGGTACGGATGGCACTGTCGTTCCTGCTGGGCATCCGTTCATAGTGTACGGACAATCTGGTGATGGGGCCGTCTTGACGACAGCGTCTTTATCCAATGCGCCATACGTTACGGTTGGCACAATTACATCAACTCCGTGGGCCGGTTCGAATCCAGAGCATGTCAGAATAGGAAGGCTGGATGGCCTTGGTGCTTACGGAGTTATAGGTTCGAACGAATATGGCTTTGCTGCGGGCGCAGATCTAACGGATAATAGCGTAGGCGCAAGTCAGATTATAATTAGCAATAAGCAGGTGTCCGTGCGCAACGTTGATATTGGGCTACACAGCGGATCGAACAAAACCGTTGAGATTACGTCCGGTGGCTCTGTGAAGTTAGGAACGAACGTGAGCTCTGCATCGACGACCGGGTTTAGCTTTGATCCGTCTACTGGAAATGTGCGTATTGGTGATTCGTCTGGGAATAACGTTCTGTGGGATCAGTCCGCTGGCACGTTGACGGTCACGCCGAACTTATCTGCGCTTAATGCGGATCTCGGGACAATAACTGCTGGGCAATTGCAATTGCTGTCATCTGGGGCGCTTGGGACAAATGCGACCGGTCTTGTGCTGGATAAATCCGGCTTGTCATACAGTGGCGAGACATGGCATCTTGTTGGCTTGAGCAATGAGTCATTGCAGGTTGGTATACGTGCAACGGATGGAGCTTTGTTGGCGGGATTTGGCGACGTGATTTTGGACTCGGATGGAGTCACGATTGCTGTCCCTTCCACCGGCAGCCCTCTTGACAGGAACAAAATTAACTGGATGGATGGGGCGACTCCGATTGGTACGGTTTATTCAGAATTTGTAAACAGCCTCGGCAATGTTTATAAGTACGTCAGGGTGGGTGCTGGAAGCAGCGTGCAGTTATCCGTTGTCGAAAATCCTGTCGGGGCTGACTATATAGATATTGGCGGGGATGTAAAGCTGACCGGAAGCCTTTTGCGTAGTAGTTCGTCTGGGACACAAGATATTGGTTCTGCTGGCACGCCGTTTGATAACATTTATGCAAACACAATAACCGCATCTACCATTGTTGGCACAATGACGGGGAATGAATGGGAGACGAGCGGTGATGCGACAATAGATGCAAATCAGGCCAGCACAACGACAACTGTATATGTTG
>RFGV01000301.1 GCA_003696605.1 Chloroflexota bacterium
CAACATAGCCTGTTCCAGCTCAAACCGCAAAATAATATGGAAATTGTACGTCAATTCATCCGCTTCCACCCGAATAAACGACGGCTGCGTCTTGTTAATCGCCCGGTAAAAATCTTCCGCCGTATAGTCCCCCAACTGCTCCGGGAAAAGCGCTTGCAGCCTGGGGAAATGTGCTTCCCAGAATCCCCGACTGCGCCCCACAATATTCTCAATCATCCGTGATTGAGACTCATGAATACCCAGCGACGTCCCCCGTGCCAACGGCGTGCGCGCCAGCTCCTCACCCGTACCCTGTTCATACATGGCATGGCCAGACTCGTGCAACGTGCCGAAAAGGGATGGGCTGAGAAAATCAGGATACCAGCGAGTAGTAATGCGGGCATCATTTCGGCTAAAGCTGATGGCAAACGGGTGTACCACCGTGCCCAAATGACCACGACTGAAATCATACCCCACTGCTTCCGCGATGTAGCGGGCAAATTCCTTCTGTTTGTCAATGTCATACGGCTGGTGGAGCAAGCTGTCATCCAGTTGCACCCCACTGGCTTCAATCGCTTCCCGCAGCGGCACCAATGCTTCCTTCACCGCATTAAACACAGCCCGCACTTCGGCCGTTTTCATCCCTTGCTCATACTTGTCCAGCAACGCATCATATTTTTCATCCTCATACCCATACAGCTCCGCCATTTCCTGACAAAGCGCCACCACCTGTTCCAGCCACGGCTTGAAAGTGGCAAAATCATTTTCGGCACGAGCCTGCACCCATGCATTCCGCGCCGGACCACTCACCTGGCTAACCCGCACCACAAACTCCTGGGGCAACTTGCGGGCATTTTCGTAATCTCGCCGCAACACCCGAATCAGGCTGGCTTCGGTGCTGTCATAATCAGCATCAGCCACTTCCGCCGCCGCCGCTTCTATCAGCTCCCCCATCTCATCTGAGGTGAACATGGTGTGAATCAGCCGATTCAGGGTCGTCATTTGGGCGGTGCGGTCATCCGAGGCTGCTTTGGGCATGTTCACTTCCCGATCCCAGCTCATCAACGCCAGCGCCTTGCCCAAATCGTTGATTTCATACACTTTTTGCAATAGTGCTTCGTATTTGCTTGACATAACTACTCCTTTTTCTGGGAACAGACACACATGGGCAATCATCCTGTGTCTGGTTTTTGAGTTTTGGACAGGGCAGAAGTGTACAGCAGAATGGGCGGTTTTCCAACTGGCAGATGCTGGCTGAAAATAACAAGAACCTCTCCTGAAGCACCAGCGGAATGCGGACACGTTGGGACAAATATGGGGCATATTATGGCTGGGCATTGCCCGCAAAGTTGCAACCCATTAAAATAACAGCAGTGCCATGTGTATTGCTACCAGCGCCAGGAGACACCATGACTAGAGACGAATTGCTGCAACTAATTGACCGGGCTGCCGCCGAAGGGTGGACAGAACTGGACTTGCGCGACCAGGAATTGACAGAACTGCCGCCGGAGATTGGCCAACTGACCAACCTGCAAATTTTGCGCCTGGGAAAGACGGATTGGCTCTCACCAGGTAACCGGTTGACCAAACTTCCCCCCGAAATCACCCAACTGACCAGCCTGACCGAACTTGACCTGAGCGGCAACCAGCTCACGGCCGTCCCCCCCGAAATCACCCGACTGACCAGCCTGACGAATCTTGACCTGGGCTTCAACCGGCTCACGGCCGTCCCCCCCGAAATCGGCCAACTCGCCAGCCTGACGGAGCTTTACCTGAGCTTCAACCAACTGACGGCCGTTCCCCCTGAAATCGGCCAACTCACCAACTTGACACACCTTGACCTGAGCC
>RFGV01000302.1 GCA_003696605.1 Chloroflexota bacterium
CCAATAATGTGAGCCTGAACGATTTCGACCCGGATACAACGGATGTGCTTACCGTATCGACAACACCGTTAACCGGACCATCACATGGTGCCCTTACCTTGAATCCAGATGGCACTTTTACTTATGTGCCAGATGCTGGATTTACCGGGCAGGACATGTTCTCGTATATCATATGCGATAATGGTACGCCTGGTCCATTGTGCGATACGGCTCAGGTAACAATTCATGTATTACCACCTTCAACACAGGGGAACAATCCACCGGTTGCGGTTGATGATGCCACATTTACCACGGTAAACAATCCGGTAAGTGGCAATCTGTTACTAAACGACTATGACCCGGATGGAGACAGCTTGATTATCAACCTGATTCCATTATCAGGTCCTTCACATGGTACGGTGACAATTCATCCTGATGGCAGCTATACCTATACGCCTGATCCCGGCTATGTTGGCCCGGATAATTTCACCTATGTCGTGTGCGATAATGGTGTGCCGGTTAAATGTGACACTGCAACTGCCTATATAACTATATTGCCGGTATTGCCTTGTATCGATGGGGTGGTTTCGAATGTAACCTGTAATGGATCATCTGACGGGGCGATTGATATAACGGTAAGCTGTGGAGTGCCTCCGTTTTCTTACATCTGGTCAACCGGAGATACGACAGAAGACCTTGGCGGATTAGCTGCCGGTACATATATTCTTACGGTCACGGATGTATTTGGCAATGCGTCAGTGGACACCTTTGTGGTAACGGAGCCTCAGGCGCTTAACTTAAACGTGTTCATCACGGATGTTTCTTGCAATGGCAGCAGTGATGGTTCGATCGACCTGACGGTGAGCGGAGGCACCCCGCCCTACAGCTACCTGTGGAGCAACAGTGCAACGACCGAAGACCTTACGGGCTTGTCATCGGGCAGCTATACGGTCACGGTCACCGATGCGAATGGTTGTACAGCGACCCTGGTGTCAGCCGTGGTGATCGATGAGCCCTCTGCGATACAGTTGACGGCCGTTGCCAGCGATGCCAGCTGCAATGGCAGCAATGATGGTTCGATCGACCTGACGGTGAGTGGAGGCACTCCGCCCTACAGCTACCTGTGGAGCAACAGCGCAACGACCGAAGACCTTACGGGCTTGTCAGCAGGCAGCTATACGGTTACGGTCACCGATGCGAATGGTTGTACTGCATCAACAACCCTTACGGTAGGGCAATCGTCCAGCCTGAGTTTAACCGGGGTTGTATCGGATGCCCTGTGCAAGGAAAGCAATGACGGTTCAATTGATTTAACGATTTCTGGCGGTATTATGCCTTACAATATACTATGGTCAAATGGAGCAACCACAGAAGATATATCCAATTTATTTGCAGGGGTTTACACCGTGGTTGTCACGGATTCTGTGGGTTGTGTTGATTCGGCCAGCTTTACCGTCAATGAACCCGATTTAATTGTTATTACCCTGACAACACTGCAACATGTGAGCTGTTTTGGCAGCAATGACGGTGCTGTTGAGATCTCTGTTACCGGAGGTGTGCCACCCTATAGCTACCTCTGGTCAACCGGGGATACTACTCCGGGTATTTCTGGCCTTTCACCGGGAACATATTCATTAACCGTCACCGATGCAAATAATTGCCAGAAGTCCATTACTACTACAATAAATACCAATCAGCAACTAAACCTTACGATTTCCACAACACCACCATCCTGCTATGAC
>RFGV01000303.1 GCA_003696605.1 Chloroflexota bacterium
CCGCTACGAATTTTCGTCACTGCCGGCAACAAACTTTACGTCGCCACAGAAAATTAACCCCCTTCCATCGTAAACACTTCCATCAGAGACTTATGTCGCCGAAAACTGCTGCGCGTAGGTGATATTTTCCAACACAGTCGGGTCAAACTTGTCATTCACAGTTTCAAGCAAGGCCTGAATGCTAGCTTCATTAACAGCTCGAGCCCCATATAAAACAGAAAAATCATACAATTCTCGCAAGGCCTGAACCGCCTCGGCGTATGACATACCCTGAACGTTCAAGACAAAATCGGAATTGAGGACCATTGCCCAACTTTTCTGACGAATAGTTACTTGTAAGTCGGACAGCAACGCATCAGCCAGAATACTCCCCCCCTCAATCAAAACTCTCTGGTAAATTGCCCGAAGTAATATACTGTAGTACCTGGCCAACAAGGTTTTGGCTTCGTCGTCTCTCTTTCGCTCCGTGCCAGTTTTCTTTAAGACAGAACGAATCATTTCTCTTTGGTATGTACTTAATCGAGTATCAAAGGAGTAATCAGAACAATAGAGACGAACGAGGATCATCGCCCCAAAGTATTCACCAGCAGGATTGGTATCTGCCATGCCGGAAATCCCAACTTGCTGTTTGCCAAAGCGGGTCATAGCAAAATACGGCCGTTCTGCCACCACCTTAAATCGTTTAATATCTTCCAGCAGCTTCTCCATCTCATTATCAGCAATCCCTAATACATGGCCTACATATCTACCTCGCACACTCTCTTCTTGAAAAACACACGGGTAATTATGAGAAACCTCTACCACAGCATCATCCTGACGAGTAAACACAAGAATATGCGTATTAGGCACAAAATTAAACGTTGCAGATTCAATCTCATCAATCACATCAGAAACACCAACATTTCGCGCACTCTGTTGAAACATACCCAACTTGAGTGCACCAATTATCCAAAACAAATATGCCAGATTATAAGGAACATCCACACCCAATGTGCTCAAAAAATTAAGTTGCTGTTCTGGATAATACAAATCCACCGTAGAAGCATATGCAAACAACAAATCAGCTACCGACAAAAACACAAAACCGACCAAAAACCACAACCAGCCACCCCCATATACTCCCTGTCGGTAAGCAAAGAACAGACGTACCGAAAGAATCAGTAAAACCAAATCCATTAGAGGATAGAGGATATTCAGTGTATTTTCGACAAACGCACCTGGTTCATTGCTTTGCCATATTGGAATAAACACAAAAATAAGAGCGGCTACACTGAAGAAAATACTAACCAACCATAAAATTAGTTTTTGTTCAGGATAAGCGATTTTGGGCATCAAACGTATACGAATCCCCAGCCCCCAAAACAAAAAGATATAACCAACCAGCCAAAAAATATCAGCCGGAGATGGATAAGGCACTTCTTCCTGAATCAGGGCAGCAATAGCCCACCACCACTCGGCTACTGTCCATAACATCCAGCCCACTGTTAGCCCCAACCAAAGCCATTTGGCGCGTTTTCCCACAGCAACTCGCTGCCAAAGAAACAAAGCTAATAGAGACAATCCCATTGCCAGAGGTAAGACAACAAGATTGTTTAATTGCTGGATAAAGTAATCCTGCCCTATGCGAAACAAGTTGATGGCAAGATAGCCGGCAACCAGAAAAATAACCACATATTTTTTAACTGCTGGCAAAGGCAAGCGAGTGGATTGCACTGCCATAACAATCTCCCAAGTTGCATTTTTTGTTTATTGTTGTTTATTGTAATGAAATTTATTATTCAAATATAGCATTACATAAGGGCTATTTTATTGTTTGGTATCTTTACTATTGACTGGAATTTCAGACTTTTGAGGTTGTATTCGTTACATTAAGCAACATAATATCCTGGCGGGGGAATGCCAGTTCGATACCTTTTTCTGTAAAGACATCTTGTATTTGACGCAACAAATACCGGCGAACTGTATGCTGTTGGTTGGGTTGCGTTTTTACCATGATTCGTAGCCGCACCGACCAATCGCCTAATTCTTCTACGCCAGTTACCTGAGGTGTTTCCAAGATGAGTTGGCCTATTTCCGGGCTTTGGCGGGCGTTTTCACCTATTTCGGTGAGAGTTTTCAGGGCAGCAGTAATATCGGTGTTGTAGCTGACACCAACATCTACGATGGCGCGTGACCATTCGCGGGTGTGGTTAGATACAATGCGTATTTCGCCATTAGGGATGATGTGCAGGACGCCGCGTGCATCCCGCAGTTCGGTGGTACGCAAGGTCATTTCTTCTACTTTGCCAACGAGGCCGGCAATTTCGACAACATCGCCCACAGTGTACTGATTTTCGATGAGGATGAAGATGCCGCTGATGACGTCTTTGACAAGGGTTTGGGCGCCAAGACCAACAGCTAATCCGGCGACGCCAACGCTGGCGAGGATGGGCATGATGGATATGCCAACTTCGTTGAGGATGATGAGTACGGCCGTTCCCCAAATCAGTACCATGCCGGCATTCCGAATCACACCAAAGAAGGTTTCGGTACGTCGGTCCAGTTCGGTATCTTCGGCTTCATCCAGTTGTTGAATGCGTTGTTTGAGTAAGCGAGTTATCCACCCCAAAGTGCGCTGACCTACCAACGCCAGCAACAACACCAACAGAATACGAAAGCCGTGTTCAGCGAGCCAGGCAACGGCCGTATCTATCCCCGTCACTGCCTTCTCCTATTCATCCTGACGATAGTCGTAAAAGCCCTGTCCTGTTTTGCGTCCCAACCGACCACTTTCCACCATTCGCTTTTGGATGGGATGCGGCCGGTATTTGGGATCGTGAAAGTACGCCTCATAAACTGACTGGGTGACAGCGAAGTTTACATCACAACCTATCAGGTCAACCAGCTCAAACGGCCCCATGCGAAAGCCTACGGACTTAAGCAAGCGGTCAATTGTGGCCACATCGGCCACTTCTTCACCAAGCATACGAAATGCCTCGCCATAAAACGGCCGTGCCACCCGATTGACAATAAAAGCGGGGGTATCCTTGCAGAGAACGGCCGTTTTTCCCAACCGCTCCACAAACGCCAATCCTGTTTGCAATGTTTCCGCGCTCGTAAAATCTGCCCGAATCACCTCCACCAGCTTCATAATATGGGCTGGATTAAAAAAATGGAGTCCCAAAAAACGTTCTGGTCTATTCGTCGCCCCTGCCAACACATTAATACTCAAACTTGACGTATTACTGGCCAAGATGGTATGCGCAGGCGCATTTGCATCCAATGTGGCAAAAATCTCTCGCTTCAGTGCCAGCTTTTCCGGCGCCGCTTCAATAACAAGGTCAGCCTGAGCCGCTTCAGACAGCGCCGTTGTCAACCGAAAAGCAGACTTGGCAGCTTCGGCCACAGATTCGGCCGTTTTGCCTCGTGCCACACCTTTATCAATCGAAGCCCGAATACCAGCCAGCGCATTCGCCAACACCTCATCCGCCACATCATACAAAACCACCTGATAACCAGCCAGCGCCGCCACCTGGGCAATCCCACGCCCCATTGTGCCAGCCCCCACCACAGCCACCGTCTGAATTACGTCAGTCGTCATTGCCGATCATTCCCCCTTAAACTGTGGCGCGCGCTTTTCTAAAAACGCCTGCACCCCTTCCCGATAGTCATGGCTGCGACCAGCGATCTCCTGCAAGTGCGCTTCATACACCAATGCCTCATCCAGACTCATGTCCCAACTACGTGCCATCGCCCGTTTTGTCAAGCCATAAGCCAGCGTAGGGCCAGTCGCCAACGGCTGCGCCCAGGCCATTACAGTTTCCATAAGCTGGTCGGCCGGCACAACTCGATTCACCATCCCCCACTCTAACGCCTTTTGTGCCGGAATCTTATCGGCCGTAATCGCCATTTCATACGCGCGTGCATAGCCAATCAGACGCGGCAAAAACCAATTTGTGCCACTATCTGGTACAAGCCCCACCTTGCTAAACGCCAACATAAAGCTCGCCTTCTCGGAAGCAATGCGGATATCTGTAGCCAACGCCACCCCACACCCTGCCCCCGCAGCAATTCCGTTAATCGCTCCAATAATTGGCTTTTCCAACGTTACCATTTGTCGAATCAGCCGATGGTAACCGGTACGCAAATGCTCGCCAATCGAAAAACCATCACCCCGCTCCTGCACTTCAGCCAGGTCTTGTCCGGAAGAAAACCCACGCCCATTGCCCGTAAGCACAATGCAACGTACGCTACTATCCCGTCCTGCCTGCTTGAAAGCATCGGTTGTTTCACGAATCATTTGGTCATTAAAAGCGTTGAGGGTGTCTGGACGATTTAATGTAATGGTGGCGATACCGTCACTGGCGGCATACAAAATGGTTTCGTAGCTCATGAACCTTTACCTCCTCCTGAAACTATGAAGGATGAATAACAGCACTGATATTCACTCAGGCAATTCGTTATTCATCCTTCTCCTTATTTTCAAAGCTATTGTTGTGGTTGATTATTGAATCTGGGCAACCATTGCCTTAAAATCCCAGTAGCCTTCAAGCTGGGTGATAAGGCCGTCTTCATTGAGGGTAAAGACGTTGATGCCGGCAAATTCGGCCGTTTTTCCCGACTTGGCAGTAGCTTTGGCCTTCCAGGAAACAGCAACCCGGTCACCGGCAGCAAATGCCTCACCGGGAACCATTTCAAAAGCCACCCAGGTACGTTCCATACCGTCCATAAACTTGTTCAGACCATCCGTGCCGTGTAACGGCCGTCCGCCATACGGATCCATCACCGTTGCATCCGGCGCAAAACAGGCCAAATACCCTTCTCGATCCAGGTCAGACAAGGCGCGAAAATAATTAGAAATAGTCGAATTCATCGTCATCCTCGTCAAAATCCTCCTCATCTGCGTCGTCTTCTTCCACCATAACGGCCATTTCCAGAGCCACCCACAAAGACAACACCTGGCCTTCTTCCACTTCTCGCAAACGCATGGCCACAACGTTCACATGCTGCCGCATCCGTAATTCATCTGGAAAATCCAGCATGACTGTGCGACCTTCTTGCCAGGCGTGCTGGCAACGTTCCAAAATATCTTCGCCATTGTTCGTACGCAACTCACAATAAGCAATAATCCGGTCTTCCGGCCCCTCACAAATGGACTGTGCCCATCGTTGTGGCGTGGGCTGGAAGGCGGGTGTTGGACCTTCGATGATTGTAATGAATTCGGGTTCTGTCGCTGTCATCTCTTTCACCTAAACATAGTCGGGATATCCCATATAGTACTTGCTGTGTAGTCGGTTGGCAACTGAAAACCTGCTTTTTTTACGTATTTCTGACAAGAAGGTTGCGGTTTATGCTTTTTCTACAACTGACAGGGCGCGATCCAGGTCTTCTATCAGGTCTTCTGGGTCTTCCAGCCCAACCGATAACCGCACTAAACCAGGCATGACACCGCTGGCTGCAATCTCTTCATCGCTTTGGACGGCCGAAATGGTGCTGGCTGGATGTGTGATGAGCGAGTGAACCCCTCCCAAACTGACGGCCAGGGTAATCAGACGTAAATTCTGAAGCAGTGTGTAACCAGCCTGGCGACCTCCACGCAAGTCAAAGCAAACCATGCCACCAAAGCCACCAGGCATTTGGCGGCAAGCAAGGTCGTGTTGGGGGTGGCTGGGCAAACCCGGATAGTGCACAGCACGCACAGCGGGGTGTTGCTCCAAAAATTGGGCTACCTGAAGGGCATTTTGGTTGTGGCGAGCCATCCGCAAGCCAAATGTCTTGAGGCCACGTTCTAAAAGCCAGGCTTCCATAGGATGCAGTACACCACCAAACATAACGTGATTGTGCCACATGGAGGTTATGAGTTCACGACGACTAACGATAACTCCACCGACAACGTCTGAATGACCGGCAAGGTATTTGGTGGCGCTATGGAGCACGATGTCAAAACCGAGTTGTAACGGCCGTTGATTCCATGGTGTAGCGAAGGTGTTATCAGCAACAGTCAGGATTTTGTGCCGTTGTCCCAGTTGGGCAATTGCTGCCAGATCTGTAAGTGCCAGGGTAGGATTGGCCGGGGATTCGACGTAGATGAGGCGCGTATTGGGACGAATGGCGCTGGCAAATGCGGCTGTGTCGGTCTGATCAACAAATGTGGCTTCAATTCCCCAGGTTGCCAGTTTGTGGGCAATAAATTTGTAGGTGGTGGGATAGAGGGTCTTCTGGGCAACGATATGATCTCCCTGACGCAAGAAGGTGGTCAATACAAGGGTGACGGCGGCCATGCCAGAGGCGACGGCCAGGGCGGCTTCACCATTTTCCAGGCAGGCTATGGTCGCTTCTACTTGTTTGGTGTTGGGGGTGGCGTAACGGCCGTAAAATTGGGGGTGGGCTTCTGCGGTCATGGCAGCAGCAATGCTTTCCGGGTTATCAAAACGAAATGTTGAACTCTGGTATATGGGAGAGGAAACGGCTGTACTTGGGTTAAATGGCACACCTGCATGAATCACCTCAGTTTCCCGACGCCAATTGGTATTTTTCTCTTTCATATTCTCGCTCCTCATCAAATAAACTGTTTTCTCAATGCCCCTTGGCGCTACCCGTCAGCTGCTCCAACACAGCCAATTGTTCCCGTGTGCCCAACACAATCAACTCGTCTCCTGCTTCCAGGCGAGTTTCAGCAGCCGGTGTTATTGTTGCCCCTCCTCCCTGTCGAATCAGGGCAATTAGAGTCACACCCGTTCGCCGACGAATGTTAGCCTCACCCACAGTTTGCCCAACGAGTGGCGATTGAGGTGCGATGATAAACTCTTCCAGCCATAACTCAATGCCATTATCTAGCGTCACCACATCCAAAAAATCGGTAACATGGGGGCGCATCACAATGTTGGCCATGTGGCGGCCACCAATTCGGTAAGGGGAGACAACGCGATCGGCGCCAGCACGACGCATTTTGGGGGCGTTTTCGGCGTTTACCGTGCGCGTAACAATGAACAGATTGGGATTGAGAGCGCGGGCAGAGAGTACAATGAACAGATTAAGGGAATCATCCCCTGTGGCTACAATCAGCCCGTGTGCACGTTTGATTCCGGCTTGAAGGAGTATTTCGTCGCTAGAAGCGTCTCCTTCGAGAACAAGATGGCCGTCGTTACGGGCTGATTCAACACGTTCAGGTTCCCGTTCGATGATGACTACAGGATAATGACCGGCGGTGAGGGCATCTATGGCACTTTTGCCGACACGGCCGTATCCACAAATGATAACGTGGTTTTCCAGTTTTTCTACCTGGCGCATGGTGCGTCTCCTCCATAGTCTGTCTGGCAAATCGGCCAGTAATAGATATTCACCCAGGGTGCTAAACCCGTAGGCAACGGTGCTGGCCCCAAGTAAGATAAGGGCGATGGTGAAGAGACGGCCGTTACTGGATAACGGCCGTATTTCCCCAAACCCTACTGTTGACAGCGTAATGATGGTCATATAAAACGCTTCCAGCAAGGGCCAACCCTCCAGCCACATATATCCCAATGTGCCTATCAGAATGACCAGACTGCCTGTTACAGCCAACGGTATCAATCGCCTGCGTAAATTGAGCACAGCAACGTTTGCCTCCCTTCTCTCTTTAGCAGATAAAATACCCCTCATCTAAATGGGTTATTGCCAACTGAAAAAGACGGCGCAGCGGGGGCAAGGTGATGCGTTTCTCCGCTTCGGCTGGCGTGACCCATTCCGCGCGGCGCACTTCGTGATAATCAAGTTGCAAATGCCCGCCAATTGGTCGCGCCCGAAATAACACCCCTACATTCTTGATTTGATCGCCATTGGCATAGGTGTAGTGAAAATCGGGGGCAGAATAAACACCCAAGATACGTTCTGGCTGAATGATGAGGCCAGTTTCTTCGTAAACTTCACGTTGGGCAGTGCGGGAGACATTTTCGCCCAGGTCGGAAAATCCGGCCGGAAATCCCCAAAAGTTGTCTTCGTCGGCTCGTTCAATCATGAGGAAACGGCCGTCTTCTCGCACCACAAGTACCATAGCACCGGGACCAATATAAAGCTGATGACCAATAAACGGCCGTATCTGGGTAATTTGATCGACTGTCGGGGACGTACACACTGGCTCTCGCACAATCGGTTCCTTCCCTTGAGCATAGTCAGCCAACATATCCCTGTACCATACAGGCAAGGGCAACGCCATTGCTTCATCCAGACTAACAAAACACTGGGATACCGTCTCAACCCCGTCCGCCTGCATCTTGCCCCCATTTACCCGCCCAGCCAGACAAACAGTAAATTGTTGTACCTGATCGCCATTCGGATAAACGACGTTATATTTTGGTTCAGAGTAAATCCCTACCAGACGTAATGCCCCCACAGAAAGCCCGGTTTCTTCCAGCAATTCCCGGCGGGCACAGGATTCAATATCCTCATCTGGTTCCAAAACACCCCCCGGCAACCCCCAAAAGTCAAAATCGGTGCGGCGTTGGAGCAAAATACGGCCGTTTTCATCCTCCAAAATCACTGTGGCAAACACCAGAAAAATCTGTTGTGAGCCCACACAACCACGAATCCAGTTTACATAACTCAAGGAAACCTCCAGAATAGTTATAGAAAGATGGGTTGCAAGAAAGGCATGTTATAATTACAAAAGCAAATTATTATGTATAATCAATGCAAACCATAGCAACTAATTACCTATACCGTCGTCAACATCAAAAAACACAAGCAAATTCACGCAGTTTTTACTCACACCAGAACCACCATCCTTGATCCAGGTTATCTTAGTAGGGTACTATGGACAACAGGAACCGCCAACAACAAAAATGGGCACATGGGTACAAGTAGCAATACTATAAATTCCAGGCCAGTACAAGGCAATACCATCCGCAGGCTGTTTGCCAGTATCGGACTTAAAATCATTGTGCCATTCCTGCTTCTGACATTAGCCGTCGCTAGCGGGGGAGCGTTCATCATCACAAACCTGATTACAAACTCATTACAAGAACGCTTCAATAACCAACTGGTAGATGCTGGGCGGGTGGTTTCACAAAGCATGACTCGCTCCGAAAACGAACGGTTGCGGGTACTACGTGCCGTTGCCAATACAACTGGTGTCTCTGACTCTTTAGCCAATCAGGACACAGAAACACTTTCTGGTCTGGTTCCTCAAATCGTGCTCAACAGCAATACTGATATTGTTGAATTATTAAACATGGACGGTATCGAAGTATATGGCTGGCAACGCCGTTTTGATAACCCACAAGAAGGGGATGAACGCACGGGGGGAACAGATTTTTCAGATATAGAGGATGTGCGTCTGGTTTTGCAGGGGTTTGAAGACGAAGAGGGTGACAAACGAATCTTTTTGAGCAAAACGGCCGAAGGACAGCATATCATTTTCACGGTAGGGCCAATTTTTCAGGGGGATGAGCAAATCGGGGCTGTGATGGTGGGTACGTATGTGCGCCGCCTGATTGTGGAATTAACGCTCAATGCAATTGCCCGGGTGACGCTGTATGACCGGAATGGTGAGGTTATTGATACCACTTTGGCACGCGGAGACCCGGAAGATCCGCTTTCTGTACTGGATGCCACTACTGAAGTTCCAGAAGTGCAAGATATTTTGCGAGAAAGCCCGGAACAATATGAAATAGTACGAGCCCGTGCGGCAGATGTTGTGCCATTGCGTCAGGTAGAGATTCAGGGGCAACGGTATGTGCTGGCATTTGGTGACTGGCGATTGCGAGATCAGTCGTTTGGGATGTTTAGTGTCGCCCTGCCAAGTAATTTTATTTTCTCAACGGTGGTTAATAATCGTAATGCGTTTAGTTATTTGTTTGTTTTTGCTACGGTAGCGGTATTTGTCATTGGCTTTTTTATTGCACAGCGGATTACTCGGCCGTTGAATCAGTTGGTGGAAACGGCCGTTGCTGTCTCCCAGGGCGATCTGGCACGTCGTTCCGGCATTCGTGGCTATGATGAAATTGGCCAACTCGCCTACACCTTTGACATGATGACCGAACGGCTGGCGCAAAGAAACCTGGAATTGATGAAACAAACCAGCGAACTGCAAGCCATCCTGCAAAGCATTGCCGATGGTGTTATTGTGCTGGATACAAATGATCAGATTATTACTTCCAACACAGCAGCCCGACAACTGTTGGCAGATATGTCTTTCGACTTCATGAGTGGCCCCATGCGTGAGCTAACGGCCGGACTACACCCAAATAACGAAGAAAACGGCCGTCATTCTGCACTTCCTGATGCAAACCCCGCCACACCCACTGACGAGACCAATCCAACAGATGAAATCACACCAGCCATTTATCGCCAACCCCATCGATATCAGGTTGGCAACCGCGTCCTAAGTGCATTAGCCGCCCCTGTCACCACACCAGAAGGCGAAAAAGTAGGCACAGTAATCGTCCTGCGCGACATCACCCAAGAAGCCGAAGCCGAACAATTAAAAGATGCCTTTATCACAACCATCTCACACGAACTACGCACCCCCCTCACCGTCATCAAAGTATATACAGACCTGTTACTCAAAACAGGTAACGGCAAGCTCGAAGAAAAACAAATTCGATTTTTACAAAACATCAACAAAGGCAGCGAACAATTAGAACGACACATCAATCAACTCATCAATATTTCCGAAATTCAAGCAGGCACAATCAACCTGCAAAAAGAACGTCTCGATTTTGTCAAACTGCTCCAGGAATTAACCAGCAATTGGGAAGAACGTATCCGCGAAAAAGGCCTGCAATTTGAAACAATCATGCCCGATCAGCCAATCTGGATAATGGCCGACGAAGTACAACTGGGTTGGGCGATAGAAAATTTGCTTAGCAATGCCTATAATTACACGCTGGAAGGAAAAGTTACCGTTTGCGCCGGTATAGAAAATGGCGAAGCATGTCTGGAAGTCACCGACACAGGAATAGGCATTGCTGCCGCCGACCAGGAACATTTATTTGAACGATTCTTTCGCGCCAGCAACGCCCTGAACTATGATGTACGTGGCGTAGGATTGGGATTATTTATAACGAAATCAGTCGTAGAAATGCACAACGGCCGTATTTGGGTCAAAAGTGAACTAGGACAGGGCAGCACCTTCGGCATCACACTCCCCCTGGCGGACTCTTAAACATGGCAATACCAGTAGAACACCCCCCAAAAGATGAAGAGCGTCGCCGCTGGTGGCTATTTCTGATTGCAGCCATTCTGCTAAACTTTGTCTGCATCGGCCTTTCAGTATGGTTAGCCCTGATTACACGCCCACTCAACCCCATTCCCGCCAGCCTCATCGTAGAAAGCAACGTGGACTACAGCCGTGACGAAAACCCTGTCATCTTTGCCCCGATAGACCCCGGCATCATTGAAGAAATTGCCACCGACGAAGCAGAACTTCAAGCCACCCCCACCGCCATTGTCACACCAAATGGCATTGTACCCTTCCCTCCCACGGCCACTCCAACCCACACACCCACCCACACACCCACAAACACCAACACACCACCACCAACCAATACCCCTCAGCCAACCAATACCAACACACCTACACGTCGTCCAACCAACACACCTACCTTTACCCCCACCCCAATCACCCCAACGCCAACTCCCCCCCCCCCAGCC
>RFGV01000304.1 GCA_003696605.1 Chloroflexota bacterium
TCGGTGCTCGATGATGCGCTGGTGGAGGGTTCTGAGACGGTGATTGTGACGCTGACAGGCGTGACTGGAGCCGCTGATGTGGTGCTGGGTGCTGCTAAAACTGCGACGGTGGCGATCGCCGATGATGACCTGCCCCTGAGCACGCTGACGGTGCAAGCTGAGAGCATTGCCAACATTACGGGCTATCGCCTGGAGTCAAACGGGCTGGCGTCGGGCGGCGCATTGCTGAGTCTGGTGGGTGGCGCGACCAACGAGGTTGGCACGGCAACTTTCAACTTCACTGGAGCCACGGGCACCTACAACGTGATTCTGGGCACCTTTGATGAGAATGATGGGGCCGCAACCTTCCAACTGACAAAGAACGACACGACCATTGGCAGCGTGGTGCTGGATCAAAACCTGGGGGGCAATGCCATTTCGGCGGCAACGAAGGTGGAGAAGGTATTTGCGACGGGTGTGGCGATCGCCAACGGCGACACTCTGAAAATCACTGGTCTTGAAAACGCCGGAGAACATGCCCGCTTTGACTTTATCCGGTTTGAGCCAGTCAGCAGTACCAGTCCTTTGGCACTTCTCGAAGCGCCCCAAAATAGCACAGCATTGAATAAACTTGTTGCGGAGCCGATTCACTCGCTTGAACTCATTGCAAGCGATATGGCACTGCCCCATGAAGGGAAGCTCAAAGGAGTTCCAGATTACTACAGTTGGGCTGTTAATCCAGAAATTGTTTTAGGCAACAATCCAGGCAATTTTCAAGCCCTGATTGCCTGGGGACAAATCTATGAAGATGCCGCAGGAAGTTCTGCTCAGAACACACGAATTCAAATTAGAAATATCCAGACCTATGTTCTGAGTAAAAAGACTGGAACTTGGAATCTTGTTCAAAATTCTGTTGATGTTGAAGGGGCAGCTTTTAGAGAAGACTATGCTGATAATGTCAACGCACCTGCCGATATTCGGGATGAGCCAGACGGCAGCATTTCGGTTAAGTTAACACCGGGTTATAACTATCACTTTTGGCCCACAGGTGGCCGAGTAAAAATCAATCCAGGCGATATTGCAGGCGTATTTACAACCGTTGAAGCCCGTCTCATTGTGGATGATCCCACTCGACCCGATGATCGAGACAAGGCTCGGTTTCTGGCAGGCATGGGGGGTGATTATTGGCTAAATACAACGGCAGATTGGGACTATTTCAAGACTAATGGAGCGATCGCCTCTGGTCGCCTGCGATATGTTGATTCACAGTGGAATAGTTTCAATATGACTACTTTAACGAGGTCAGAACTGTTTGCCAGTCCTCCGCCCATTCCATTGGCCACCGCCTATTCTATCAGCGGCTTAGAGAGTGGCGCTCTGACTGGCAAAGACCCAGGGGCGATCGGTGACGATGCAGCGCTCTTCAGTAACACTAACTTTGAACTGGCAGACCATCAGGATTTTGGCAGCGACGCCTTTTATGAAACGAATGGGCTAATCACCACTGCCAAACCAATTACACCTGTTGAAACCGGGATTAAAACGAATCTTGACCTGTTAATTGGAGAGGGCGATCGCAATCCCAGTATCATCACGACTCCATATCTTGAAAACCTAATCATAGGTTTTGAATCCCATGTTATTTCTGGAGACTTAAGCATCGCAAATCAATATTGAATAATCCTTGTGACGCACTGGCTTGTCAATGCTTTCTATCTACTTCGTTTTAGAGCGGATTTACAAAGTCAATCCTAAGTCGCTTATATCCCTTGTATATCAGGGGTTTTGGCTTCCGGGAACTGCATTAAGCAGTTTTTCTGAAA
>RFGV01000305.1 GCA_003696605.1 Chloroflexota bacterium
GGCAACACCGACGGGACTGCAAGCAGTGAGCGATTCAAGACAGGTTACATTGAGTTGGAGCCAGGTGCCGGGAGCGACTTATGAGCTGTTCTGGAGCACCGCGCCGAATGTGACGACAGCCTCGTCAAAAATTCCGGTTGGCGCCGCTACTTCCTATACGCACACGGGCCTGACCAATGGCACTACATATTATTACGCGGTTCGCGCCATGAAGAATGGCGGGGTTAGTGCGCTGTCATCCATAACCTCTGCGGTGCCATATCTCCAAACGCCTTCAATTTTAAATCTGGTTCCAAGATCCGGACAAATTCAGGTGCGTTGGACACCCATAACAGGTGCGACCTATGAGCTGTTCTGGAGCACTGCACCAAACGTCACGACGGCCTCGACCAAGATTTCTATTGGTCCCTATCCCTACTATTGGCACAACGGTCTGACCAATGGCACGACTTATTATTACGCGGTTCGCGCCGTGAAGAATGGCGCGGTGAGTGCGCTGTCACCCATCAGGTCTGCGGTGCCTCAAGTGCCTGTGGTCTCAGGGTTGAGTGCCGCACCCGGAAAGGCTCAGACAATTCTATTGAAGTGGAATCCTGTGGCTGGCGCCACTTATGAGCTTTTCTGGAGCCGTTCGCCAAATGTCACAACAGCCTCTTCGAAAATCGTATTGGGGCAGGTGAGTTCATTTTCGCACACGCCTCCAAAGGTGGGTGTCATCTATTATTATGCTCTGCGTACAGTTATGAATGGACTGGTGGGCAGCTTGTCAAATATTGTCTCGGCCCGAGCAATTCCTGTAAATGTCACGACGTTGGCGGGAGGCAACGGGATTGGACTGCTTGATGGTCCGGCGGCGACAGCAAAATTTAATTTTCCACGCGGCATAGCCATTGATGCATCTGGCAATGTATATATCGCGGATGCTGGCAACCATGCAATTCGCAAATATGATCCTGTGACGAAGACGGTATCCACGCTGGCAGGCGGCAATGGATGTGGTTTTCGTGATGGCCAAGGGACAGCTGCTCAATTTTGTTCTCCATCCGGGATAGCGGTTGATGCCTCAGGCAAGGTTTATGTAGCGGATACCAACAATAATGCAATCCGCATATACGATCCTGTGCTCCATCTCGTCACCACTTGGGCGGGGCCAACCTTTGGCACTGTGATTGCTCAATTTGGGCATCCATTTGGTGTATCTATTGGGCCGGATTATCTTTATGTAGCGGATACCAACAATCATTCGATCCGAACCATTAATTATATGACGAATAATGTGTTTACAGTGGCAGGGGGGAATGGCCCTGGTTATCTTAATGGCTCGGCGAGTTTTGCGAGGTTTAATGCTCCAAAGCGCGTGGTGTGTGATAACGCAGCCGCACCTATAGTTTATTATGTGGTAGATACTGGTAACCATGCAATTCGCAAATATGATCCTGTGTCAGGAACCGTATCGACTCTGGCGGGAGGTAATGGCTGGGGGTTCCTCAATGGCTCGGGGATGACGGCTCAGTTCCATTATCCATCCGACATAGCCATAGATGCATCAGGCAATATTTATGTGGTAGATACTAATAACCATGCGATTCGTAAGATTCAATGACCTATGTCACGCGTTTCCCGGGCGAAAATCCAACGGCATGATAATCCGCCCCTTCATGCAAGCGGCTACGTGGGCGTTGTTTTTGGCGTTATGCCGTCATGGCCGGTTTTGCATGTCAAAATCTTCTGCGCCATGGGCTGCCTCGGGGTTGCCATCGGTTGCTGTTTTGATTGCGCTGGGCCCGTTCCGTGGATGTTTTGATGCTTGGGCTTCCGAATCGGTGATTCTCAAGACTTGGTGAGGTTCATCGGCTGGCGAAGATATGCCATTGGTCGGTCACGGGGCAGCCATTTGGATTTCGGAGACTGTTTGGTGGACAGATTGCGCCTTCAAAACTGGAATCGTGCAAAGCTTTCCAGGCGCAAGATTGCGCCAATTCACTCGCTGCTTATCCAAATAGCCGCGATTTATTTTCGGAAGGGGCTACAGACACCAAGCGCGCTGGGTTTCTGTAAGCCGTGGGCGGGCTTTTGCACACAGGCCTCGGGGGAGCGCTTGCAGTTGCGCTTTGGTCATGGCCTGCAGCGTGGCGGTTGGAATCTTGTTCAGCCAC
>RFGV01000306.1 GCA_003696605.1 Chloroflexota bacterium
CCTGTACCCCGACTCGCTTCTGTCGTCTATCACCGAGGCCGAGGGCGACCTGCTGGAAGCGCAGGGCGATGTGGCCGCCGCGGCGCGGGTGTATCGCCGTCTGCTTGCCTATGTGCCAGCTTCACCGGTCATTAAGACCCGGCTGGAACGGTTGTGCGGGCAAAATCGCGGGCTATGTGATTTTAGGACCAACTGATGTGTTACGGATTACGTTTTACACCTGATTGTCGTAAAAATGGTATTTACTCAGCCATGTCTGGAACATTCACTCAACAACGCGTATTTCACCGCAGAGACGCGGAGGCCGCAGAGAAAAAAGAAATTTTGTTGTCACTCTGCGCTCTCTGTGCCTCGACGGTGCAGAAATCACCCGCCTGTTGGCCGAAGTAGATACGCCGGATAATATTTGCCCTGGGACGACATTTATGTCGTCCTGCTCAGCAGTATCGCCCGTGGCGGTAGTTATTCGTGGACGGCTGATGGCTGAGCAGTTACTATGAAATTAAAGTTGCCACAAAATATAACGATGATATTTCGCAACCGTACGGTTCAGGCTGTTTTGTTTTTTGCTGTTACCACTGGCCTGATGCTCTATCCGATACTTTTCCATTTTTTTGACAAACTGCCGGTTAGTGGTGATAGTGCTGAATACTTGTGGAAATTGTGGTGGTTTAAACACAGCCTGTTAACCGGTCAATCGCCCTGGGTGGTTCCGGACATCTTCTATCCTCACGGCTATCGGTTGGCTTATGGTGAGATAAGCCCGGCCAATACTATCTTTGCCCTTCCTCTAACCCTATTACTGAATGAAGTTGCAGTATACAACCTGTTAGTGCTGTTCAGTACCCTGTTATCTGGTCTGGGGATGTTCTTGTTGGCCCGGCAAATCAGCGGTAGTTTTGGAGCAGGGATACTGGCTGGTGTAATTTTTGCCTTTGCCCCCTTTAGATTTATACAGTTTATCCATCTGCCCATCTTTCCCACTCAATGGTGGCCGTTCATGTTTCTCAGCCTGGAACAATTTGCCTGCAGCCGTAAACCGCAGTTGGGCCTGGCGGCAGGGATTTTTTTTGCTCTCAATGCTTTAACCTCGTGGTATTATGCCGTTGCAGGTGTTCTCTTTGTGTTCGTCTGGGCGGTCATTAGATTTGTTCCCTGGTCTGATTATCTGCGAGACAAACGAAGCTGGCTGGCCGCGGGGCTGTTTGCAGGCGCTGCTCTATCCCTGATAACACCTTTTATCTGGCCTTACTTGACCTTTGCCGGAGAGACGCAGTTTGTTATTCCTCTGCAGAACAGTAATTATTATTCGGCCTCATTGACAGATTATATACTGCCCTCACCAGTTCAATTTTTATGGGGTCATTGGGTACGTACCAATCTGCTTAACCGGCCTGAACCCGGTGAATTTATTCTTGGGTGGGGAGTAATGGCCTGGCTGTTTGGTATCTATGCCCTGCGTTGGGGGCGTCGTCAACAGGTACGGCCCTGGCTGGCCGTGGTAACGGTTGCCCTGGTGCTTAGCTTTGGTTTAACGCTCCATCTGGCCGGTCGTCAAATAGTCATCCCTGCCCCCCAATCTGTTGTGGCTGTGTTCAATAAGACCTTGAACACAATCGCCCAGCATTATTCATTGGTGCATGAGCCGTTTACGCTGGGGCAGGCAAATGGCGTAGTTATCCCTCTGCCGGCCCTTTTCCTGCGCTGGTTTGTGCCAATTATCGGTAAATTGAGAACCTGGACCCGCTTTGGAGTTATAGCCTTGCTGGGGGTGTCTGTGTTGGCGGCGTTAGGGTCAGCCGCTTGGGAACGCCGGGAACTCAAAGTCGGTCCTTTGTCCACAAAACGACAAATTGCCTGGGCTGTTGTTATCGGCCTGACGTTGTTTGAGTTGTGGTGGCAAACACCTTCAATGCATGCCCCCCCGTCGCCGCGGTTGGTAGATACCTGGCTGGCCGCACAACCAGGACAATTTGTGATTATGGAATACCCCCTCGACAGTGCCTTTAGTCCTAAACAGATGTGGTATACCCGTATTCATAAGAAAAAAATCGTCTATGGCTACACCACCTTTTTGAGTTTTTTATTCAGCTACCAATACCCTGAGATGGTAGACTTTCCCAACCCGGAAGCGATAAGCCGGCTGGCTGAGTGGCAGGTACGGTATTTATTGGTAGAAACCGCGCCTCCCTATGATAAAACAGCAAAAACCATATTGTTCAACATAAGACGGTTCCCTTGTTTACAACAGCGCACCGTTCAGGGAACGGTATATGTATTTGAACTGAAAGAATGTAAATAGCTCTCCCCTGCCAATACAGAAATCTGTCTGACATTTGAAATACACCTGATACCGCCCGCCCGGTTGTCAGGAATCAAAGAGCGTTGTAAGATGAAAGGAAATCGGGGAGTGGAGTTTTCAACGTGTCCAGTGCGCCTGCCTCTGCCTCACCGGGTTCTTCCGGTAGGTCCGGTTCGTCTGCCGGCATCGGCCTGATACTGTTCCTGTTTGTTTCCTTCCGGCTGATGGTTCTGCTGGCCTTTCCGCCGGAAAACCTGATTTTTTA
>RFGV01000307.1 GCA_003696605.1 Chloroflexota bacterium
ATACGGCCGTCATCCAACACCTTGATAAAATTGACAATGTACCTGACAAATTCTATACTTTTAGTATATGAAAAACTCATCCTGGCGTGCAGATACCGCAAATTGGGTGGCTTCATCTCTTTATGATTTGGAGACGGCCGAGCAAATGTTGATTACCAAACGGTATCTGTATGTTATTTTCATGTGCCATCTCGCTCTGGAGAAAATGTTGAAGGCGCACGTTTCTCAGGTAACATAAACCTATGCGCCCCGCACACATGATTTGATCTTTTTGCTTCGTAAAGCTGAGTTAACCGAAATCCCGGAAAAACATCTGGAATTCATCGGTAAAATCAATAATGTCAGCATTCCAACCCGTTACCCGGACGATTTGCAGCGTGCCATCCAGATTTATTCAAAGCCGGTAGCAGAAGAGCACCTGTCCCAAACGAAGGAAATTTTACAATGGTTACAAAAGCATCCCAACCTGCGCCAGGATTCAACAGAGAATTAACGGAGATCATCCATCGGTTCTGTCAGGCGTTGGAAAAAGCCGGTATTCATTGCCAGCAAATTTTGCTGTACGGTTCGCAGCGCTCCGGGAAAGCCAGGGAAGGGAGCGACATTGACTTGATCGTCGTTTCCCCGGATTGGGCGCGCTATGGCTGGCGAGAACGGCTGGAACTCTTGGGCATTACTGCAGCGCGTATCCTGGAGCCAATTCAGGCACAGGGATTTACTCCTGATGAAATTGCGCAACGGGATATAAGTCCGTTTTGGCAATATATTTTGGACCATGAGGCTACAATTGTGTCCTCCGCGTTCTAAAATCACCGCTTGCTCTTGTCCAGCTGCAATTTAATTTGCCCCACGTTCAGATTGTAGGTGACCGACCCGCCGCCGGCAGCCGTGAAGTAGAAGCTGTCGGCTGTTGCGCCTTTGGTGATGGCTCCGGCGATGTAGCCAGCGGGCAGGTCGCTCACTTTGTACCACGGTCCCCAGGGATTCGGAGCGGCAAAGAGGGCGCCCGTCCCGTCCTGCTCCAGAAAACCGGAGAGGAACAGGTATTGCCCTGCCCCTTCGTGGTAAATGGCTGCGCCTTGGGCAATGGTTTCCAGGTTGTCCAGAGGAACGGCCGTATCCGGTTCACCAGACCACAAGGGCGCGCCATTTTCATCCAGGCCGGTAAAGTATTCGTAAGCAGCGTAATCAAGAACAGGATCGTAGCCGCCGCCGTCCGGTAAAGGGACGCGGGTGAGGTAAACTTGCTGGCGACGGTTGTTGTTGGGCAGTTCATCGGCAATGCCCAGGCCGTAAATGTAGCCGTCCTCGTTCAATTCGTAGTTTTGCCCCATGTTGAAGAACATGAGCACCTGGAAAGGGCTGTCGTCGCGCCAGGGGGAGTCGGGGATTTGTGTCCAGGTACGGCCGTTATCGTCCGAGTAAGCGATGTAGCCCACCTCTGCATCGCCGGGCGGGTAGTGCATGGGCATGTAAAAACGGCCGTTGACGGCCAGAATAGAAGACGGCTTGTCCGAATTGACGAAAACATCGTAATTGCCGTAGGGGATGTGGCGGCTGACGACGCACTGGTCGGGGCCGTCACACAACTCAAAATCAGGCGGCTCACCGGAAAGGGAAAGCAGCCCGGCGGGTGTGTACTGGCACAACGGCAGCGGTTCCTCGCAGCCAAACACTTCGCAATACTCGTTATTTTTGTCTTCCACCGTGTAAAGCCCCGGCGCAACTTCAATGTAATCCCCGTCAAATTCATCGGGTTCATCCAGAATGAGCGTAGGAAAACATTTAGTCATGCCGGTGGCGTCGCCAAAAGCGGCGTACACACGGCCGTCGGCGGCCCAGGTCGTCGTCCAGATGTCGCCCACGTAGGGGATGGAAACGTAATCCCCCACAATTTCCGCCGCCTGGATGACGCAGTAGGGGCAGCCTTCTTCGGTCAGTGGCGGAGTTGGTGCTTCTTCCTCTCCGCCGCACGCGGCCAAGATAAAAATGAAAGGAATGAGGAGCAGGTATTTTTTCATGATCAGACTTCCTTGGGAGATTAGAGGAGATTAGGGATTCGCCCAGTCTCCAGTCTCCAATCCCAATCTCTGATTTAACTTACTATAATCTACAGGGGAACTAAAAAAAAGTTGCAAGAGAGGACAAAAATATGAAGCACAAAATGGTTTACTGGGTTCTGGGATTGCCGATTTTATTGACGCTGGCTTGCGGGGGTGCAACGGCGCCAACAGGCGATGCGGGTGGAACGGGGGAAACGGCCGTTTCTCCTCCATCCTGCGAAGACATTTGGCAGCGGCCAGACGGCAAAGAGACGTTTTACGAGCCGAACCCGACATATACAGACCCCACCCCGGAATACGCTATACGATGGGCACGCCCGAAGCAGCCAGCGTCACCCGGCTAGACTGGTATATTTGTAAAAAACTGCACGATCCGCCTCCCAGAGGTATTACCAGACCTCAGGGA
>RFGV01000027.1 GCA_003696605.1 Chloroflexota bacterium
ATGGTGTAGTTCCGGTTTCGGTGGCTTCGGTGGCTGGTGTATTGTCCTCCATGTGATGTTCTCCTTAATTTATTCGCTGATGTTTAGTGAGTGTAGTGTCGCGTTCAACTTGCCTGCTTCGATGTCCCACAGATCGTACAGTGTTTTTTGAGGATCGGCCGTACTGGAGAGGTCTATACTGGACGGGACATAGACTAGCAAAGAGTACGAAACCGTTTCTGCCTCTTCTGTGGTTGCGGCAAAAAATGCGCGGCATGTATATTCAGGGCACAAGATAAAAACCCCATTCCAGTGACGGCCTCCCATTACAACAGAAACATGCCCATTGGGTTCTACCTCGCCATCTGGAATATATGATTGCCAGCCAGACAGGTCTACGGGCGATCCCCAACGCCGGATCATCATCATCGGTGCGCCCAAATTCGTTAGATCGGGCGAGATCACTGCACCATCAGGCCCAACGGCCGTTTGCCAGTCGGCTGGCTGAAACCAATTCAGCCAGTTGTTGACCTGGTTGAGTTTTGGCGGCACAAGAGAGCTACGCACTGTATTATTGTTTTCCCGCGTAGGGAGAGGTGTCATAGTAGGCCGCAACACTGGTAAATTCACATATGCCTTGGGCATTCCCGATAGCCTGGTTCGCAACCTGGGAGCAGGCAACCGTATTCTCTTCAGCACCGACACGGATGCATCCCTGCGCTTTGTGATTATCGAAACAGGGCAGGGGGCCAACTATGATACCGGTTGGTTGCTCTCCCAGAACCGTCTGGGATTAACCTTGTTTGCCTTGCGGCCGGCTCCATCACCCGCATCACCTACGCCATTGCCGGGCAAACCGTGGCCGTACGCGTCAGCGGCGACCCGGACCCGGCCAACAACGGCCTGCACCACCTCTATACCGACCACCTGAGCAGTGTCAGTGCCATCCGGCAGGGCAACGGCACGGTGCAGCAGACCCGCTACCTCCCCTTTGGCGGCTACCGGGCGGGAAGTGGCCCCAACCCCATCACCAACCACGCCTACACCAGCCAGCGGGAGAATATG
>RFGV01000308.1 GCA_003696605.1 Chloroflexota bacterium
ACAATAAGAGCAGGCGTTGTGGGGCGGTGTAGGGGTTTCAGGGGGCGGGGGCGTGAACGAAAATACAGCCAGCCAATTAGAATCATCGCCAACAAAATAAGTACAACAGGCCAAAACGGCCGTTTTTTCGTGGAATCTGGTAAATTGTTTACTTTTGTTTCACTCATCGTAGTTTAAAATCCGGTAATTTTGTCCCCCGATGGTACACCCACCACTCCACAATGAGCAAACCAAAAGCCAATGCAGCCAGCCACGGCCAAAATTCCCGCTGACCAATATTCCCTTCTGGCTCAGTTTCCACTTCTGTTTGGCCGATTTGTAGCGAGTCGGCCGGTAAAATATGGGATTCAGAGGCATTAAACAGGTTGACGGCAAAACGGCCAGCAGGCTGTTCGCCGGTGTTGTCGCGTAGAATGACTTGATACACGCCGGGCAGGTTTGTTTCGGTGAACAAAAGTGACTGTGCCTCAGCTTCCGATTCCCAAATGGTATCATCCGGTTTTTGTACCAAAACGGCCGTTGTGCTGGCTGTCGGCACAATAGTTACCGGTTCTCCTGGCTGCAACCCGGCGGGAACATCAAACGCCTTACCCGGACTCAACCAGTTGGTAATGTTGGCAATCAAAATTGGGAAAGCAATTTGCAGCGGCAGATCAGAATCTCGCAAATCGAACGTCATGATAACAATTCGTCTGCCCGCCTGTTCTCCGGCCAAAATAAGTGGGCCACCTTGTGCTTCCACCAGAACATCTGCCCAGGGCGCGGCTATTTGTTTGGCTGCACGAATATGAACGTTGCTCCAATCCACAAATTGCAATAAGGGCGAATCGGCCAGACGAATGGTAACGGTGTCGGAAAAGGTGCCGCTGATGGTAAACAGTGGGTTACTGTCAGGTTGCGGATTGATGATGAGCATGTCGGCATCAGGTGGCGGATCGGGGAGGGAAACGCTGTCAAAGATATACAGGTCGAATTGTTCGGTTGTCAGGTCATTTTCAGGGCTGGATTTGAAGGCGTCTATGCCAGGCAAAATCGCATAGACTTGTTCCAGAAAGAGGTTGCCTTCGGTGACGAGGAGAGCGCGATTGGTAATACCGCCTTCATGGACAGCCCAGGCGATGTCATCTACGGGGAGGAAATCATCGGTCTGGTTGCTCAGGCGTGCTTCGATAACGGCCGTTCCTTCTGGCAAATTCCAGGTGACATTGGTTGTGTTTTGTGCCGGAACAACAATGCGGCGCGAGTCGAACAAAGTGCCATCCAGCGAGACGGAGAGCAACGCCTCTTTATCCAGCAGCCCTTCATTGCGTATGCTGGCAAAGAGTTGTGGGCCATCGATTGTGTTGCGGGTGGCCAGCGCAGAAATAGCCAGGTTTTCGCCACTTGTGCCGATGGGGATGTATGCGGTTTCTGCCGGGAGCGGGGGCAGATCAGCGGGCAGGCCACCATCGGAGATGATGACGACGCGAGCGTTGCTGAAGCCCTGGGCGGCTCCTGTGGCCAGCGCAAACGCGGCTGTCCAGTCTGCGGCAGTCGGTTCGGCCGTTATGTTGGCAATTGCTTCCCGCAAGGCGGCTTTGTCATTCGTGGCTGCAATCAATACGGCCGGAGTTTGGCCTACTTTGATGATGGTCATTTGGCTGTTACTGCCCAGTTCGCCAATTAATCGGTTGATTTCTTCTTTGGCGGCGTCAAAGCGAGTCGGTTCTACATCGGTGGCCAGCATGGAGGCAGAAGCGTCTAAGAGGACAACGACGTTGCCGGTGGCGATAGAGGGGACGGGGAGAAACGGCCGTGCCAACGCAAAAACCAGTGCGGCCAGAATCAACAATTGCAGAAACAGCAGCAGATTGCGCCGCAACTTTTGCCAGGGCGCGTTTGCTTCTCGATCGCGCATCAGCTTTTGCCAGAGCAACGTACTGCTTACCAGCACCTCGCGCCGACGCAAGCGAAGCATATAGAGCAAAATTATTGGTAGGGCCAATAGACCAAATAGTAAATAGACTGGTGTTAAAAATGCCAATGGTGTTCCTCTGACGATTTACGATTGACGATTGACGATTTACGATTAACGATTGGCGATTGGTGATTCATTTATTTTACCAAACCGCGTACACGTAATGTTTGCATAACCAGGCGTTCCCAGGGTAAATCGGTGGTAACTGGAATGTAGTGGACATTGCGGCGAGCGCAGTAACTGGCAATTTCTGTTTGCCAGGCTTGTACCCGTTGTCGGTATAGGTCACGTGTTGAGGCGTCCAGGGTGATTTCAGCGTCTGCTCCTGTTTCCAAATCAATCAGTTTCAGATCGCCACTGAGATCGGGATCGGTTTCGTCGGGGCTGAGAAGGTGAATAATGCCGACTTCGTAGCCGCGAGCTTGCAAGGCATTGAGGCCGTCCCGATAGCCATTGGGGGTAAACAGGTCGCTAATTAGGAGGAGAAGGCCAGGGCGACGGCCACGAAGAGCGTAGTGGCGCAGGGAGAGGTTGAGGTCGGTCATGCCTTCGGCGCGGGCAGTTTCCAGGAATTGAAAGAGTCGGAGGCTGTTTCCCTGATGGCGGAATGGTCCCCAGGTACGTTCCTGTTGGCTGTTGAGAAGGGTGACGGTGAGTTGGTCGCCGGTGGAGAGAGCGATGTGACCAAGTGCGCCGGTGAGGCGAAGGGCGTAGTTGAGTTTGTGGGTGGGGTCGTGTGATTCAGGCCAGTCCATGCTGGCGCTGGTATCTACCAGCAGGTGGACGGCGAGGTCTTCTTCTTCTTCGAGTAGCTTGATAAACGGCCGTTCTAAACGTGCGTACACATTCCAGTCCAGTCGCCGCAGGTCGTCTCCCTTTGTGTAGTTGCGGTAATCGGCAAATTCGATGGATGTTCCCCGCTTGGTACTGCGTCGGTCTCCTTTCATGACGCCAACGCGTACCCGGTCGGCAATCAGGGTGAGCTGTTCCAGTTTGTGCAGGGTGGCTTCGTCGAACAGGATCATGGTGATTTTACTTCCGAAAGGGCTTTTTCCAGATGGGCGAAGAGTAGTATTTGGTAAAGGCGGCCAAGCAGGGCTGCTTTGAGGCTGTTATCCAGGTTTGGGTTGTGTATGGGTGCGAAAAGGTGGTCGAGAAGGTCGCGGCGTTCTTGGGGCGGGGTTTGGGGTTGCATGGTTGTTGCCAGTTGCCAGAAGGCATCGTAGAGGAACCAGGCGTTGGTGTCGTAAACGGCCGTCATTTCGGCCTGAAATGCCTTGATGTATTGGCGAGAGGCCATTACCATCAGTCCTTCGCTTAGCCCACCTGCCAATAGTCGTTGCCAGAAATCTGACGAGGAGCCTTTTTGGAGGAGGCTTTCCAGCGCTACGCCGCCGACTGCACCGATGTCTAGCAGGGAGGCGAATTTGCTGTATTGGTGGGCGTCCAGGCTGCTGCGGAGGCTGGCCAGGAATTGGTAGAATTGGGTGAGGATGGGGAAAACGGCCGTTTCTGGTGACAACCCGGCCACCAATAGTTCCCCGCGCAGCGCCCAAAGGGCGGCAGGTGTTGGTTGGGAGAAAACGGCAATTAAAGTGGGGTGAGAGATGGTTTGTTGTTCGTTCTGGGTCATGCTTTTTCCTGGGGAACGTGTTGGATCAGGTCGTTGATAATATCGTCGGTGCGGATACCTTCGGCCTGACCTTCGAAATTGAGCAATAGCCGATGGCGCAAGGCAGCTGGGGCCACGGCCGTTACATCATCAAAGCTGACATTAAAACGGCCGTTTAACAACGCCGTAATTTTTGCCCCCAAAACCAATGCCTGAGCACCACGCGGACTAGAGCCATACCGTACATACTGGTTCACCATCGGCGATGGACTGTTTCCTGGGTGTGTGGCCACAATCAGGCGACTGATATACTGACTGACTGGCGTAGGCACCGGAATTTGGCGGGCAAGCTGTTGCATGGCAACAATTCGCTCACCCGAAGCGGCCACGTCAGCTTGTGGCGTTTCCTTGCCTGTTGTTCGTGCCAGAATTTCTGACAATTCCTCTTCAGATGGGAAGCCCACGTTAATTTTGAAGATAAACCGATCCAGTTGCGCTTCTGGCAAGGGGTATGTCCCTTCTTGCTCAATAGGATTTTGGGTAGCCAGCACAAAGAATGGTTTGGGTAAGGGATAAGTCTGGTTGGCTACGGTCACTTGTTGTTCCTGCATGGCTTCCAGTAAGGCAGACTGGGTTTTGGGGGTGGCGCGGTTGATTTCATCGGCCAGTACCAGGTTGGCAAAGATGGGGCCAGGCTGAAAGCGGAAAGCACGACGGCCGTTGCTCTCTTCCATGATGTCTGTGCCAGTAATGTCCGCCGGCATCAAGTCGGGGGTAAACTGAATTCGGCTAAATTGCAGGTTCAATGCTTGCCCGAATGTACGGATAAGCATGGTTTTACCCAGACCCGGTACACCTTCTAGCAGGACATGCCCACCACTGAGAATGCCAATCAGGGTATGGCGAACAACATCTTTTTGCCCAACAATGACTTTGCCCACTTCTGCTTCGATGTGAGCGGCCGTTTCCCGAAATTCGGCTACTGTGAGTTCAGGTGTTTCCAGAGTGGTATTGCTCATAACGGATTCCTTTGCTTGCTTGGGTTTATGGTTCGAGTGAAGAAAAATAGTCACGCACCAGCCCTTTTAATGCCAGGGGGATGTATTCATCGTCCAGTGCTTCATATGCGGCATCCCGGTAATCACCAAACACCTGATTGTAGGGCACAACACTTCCCTCGTTGGTGAATTCGGTTGGTGTTTCGTTGAGTAATTGGCCACAATTGGCTGGATTGGCTACACACTCGGCGGGAAGTTCGATTTCTACGCCGGATTGTTCGCTCAGGTCAATAAGCGGCGGGACATATACATTTTCGGTGTGTCCACCACCAGGGGCGGGGCTACCTGTGCTTCCACCCTGTTCGCTGCCAAGGCTATTTCCGCCGTTTGGTGCTGCTCCCTGTCCCGCTCCTGCTTCCTGTCCCTGGCCTTGTCCTTCGCCAATTTGTCCTTGACCCTGGCCTTCACCCTGGCCCTGGCCTTGCCCTTCACCGGTCTGTCCTTGTCCCTGACCTGGCTGATTTTGTCCTTGTTGTCCGTTTCCGTTTGGTGTTTGCCCGGCCTGGGCTACTGCTTGTCGCCCCTGGTTGAGTTGTCCGGCAGCAGCCTGGGCTTGTTGGGCGGCAGCAAGTTCCTGGGCACGTTCCTGGAGTGTACCGGCGGCTTCGCGGAGGGCTTGTTGGGCGGCGGCGGTGTCGCCGTTTTGGAGAGCTTGGGCTGCTTCGGCGAATTGTTCGGCAAGTTCGGAGTCGGTTTCGCGGAGGGCTTCGGCCGTTTCTGCCAGTTCTTGTGCCAGTTCTTGTGTTTCCTGGGGGGTGAGTTCGGGTAATTGATCGGCGAGTTGAGCAGCGGCTTGACCCGCCTGGCTGAGGTTGCCATTTTGCAGGGCATTGCCAAGTGATTGTGCGTTTTGGGTGTTGCTGTTGCTTAAGGGTTCACCTGCTTGTTGGAGTTGTTGGCGCAGGTTTTCGTTGCTGTATTGTTCACCCAGTTCTCGTAATTCGGCTTCGGCTTCGGAGAGGGTGGCTACGGCTTCTTCCTGGCTTAAACCAGGCTGGTTGAGCTGTTCGAGGGCGTTTTCGACGGGTTGGAGGATTTCTTCTTTTTGCTGTTGGGTGAGGTTGGGGTTTTGGTTGATTTCTTCTACGAGGGCCTGGAGTTCTTGTTTTTGTTCTTCGATGGTTTGGTTGATGGCGCGCTGTTTTTTCAGGATTTGCTCCTGGGGGTTGGGGAGAAGAACGGCCGTTATTAGCAGGGCGAGCGTAAGCAAAATCATGATCCAGTCTTGCCGGTTGATGTGCAGGGGGTAATCGCGACGTGGATCGGTGTGGGAAACGGCCGTTATGGTATCTGCCAGCTGTTGTTGGGCAATAACCGGATTGGCATCCAGACGCCCCAGCCGAATCTCAACGGCCGTTGTTACTCGCTCCTGAAGCCGAAACCATCGGTCGGCAAAACGAGCCTGCGCGACCAGGTCATATTGTCGCCACATCCACCACAAAGCCACAGTCGCCACGAAAACCCCCAGGCCAGCCAAAATACCTGCGGCATAAGCGACTTCTTCGTTGGTGAGAAACGGCCGAAACCGGGCCACTGTTGCCAGAACTATCCCGGTCAACAACCCGGCCAGTAACCCGCGCGGCAACCAGATGAGCACTTCTTGCCAACGGCGCCGATTATGAACTTGTTGCAAATATCCTGTTAGTTGCTCAAACAATTGCTCATTACCCGCGCCGATCATCAACACCTTCCATTATTCAGCAATTTGCCGCACCTTTCTCACTGTACCCCAGTATAAAATGAGACTCAACACGGTGTAAAGCACCAGTGTAATAACCCACGGGGAAACAATCCAAATTGCATGCCCATCAAAATGTTCTACAAAACCGAAAATAGCATCTTCTTCTATCAGAAAAATATCGCTAACGACTAGCGAAGCCGGTACATTGATACCCGCCAGAATCACGCCCCCATAGACCAGCAATACCTGAACAGCCCAATGAGGGGTTGCCCCAAAACCAAACACTGTTGGACCCAAGATCATACCGACAATAAATACAATAACCGGCAACACAAAAGTAATCAGTACACTTCCGGCAAATGTACCGACACTGGCTGACAGGGTACTCCGCATTGTGGCTGAGTTATACAGCCCATACAAGGCATAAGCAACGGCCGTTACCATCAGCACAACCTGCGACAAAAACAATTCCAGCAACGAGACACCACCCAACAAAAAAGCCAAACTTTGCAAAGGAATCGCCGCCAAAATCAACAACACCACATAGCTAAGCGCAGAAAGCAACTTGCCTTGCACAAATTCATTGGCAGTAAGCAAAGTTGTGCGCAACAATTCATAAGTTTGCCGTTCCTTTTCACCACTTATTGCCCCCGCAGTAAACGACGGACCAACAAAAAGCACCAAAAAAACTTGCACACCAACAATTGTGCTGAAAATAGATTTCCCCGCTTCGCGAGCATCAGGTCCAAATGGCTGGCTGGATGTACTGATAAAAGCCATATAAACCAGAATAAGAAAAAAACTGGTTAGCAACAGGTAAATAGAAAGAACTGTAAAGGCACGCCGACCCCGCATACGAGCCCGCAATTCTTTCAGAATTACCGGATTTTGACTTATTTTATGCCACCAACGTTTAGATGGCATTGGTTGTTGTACCAGGTCAGTCATAGATAGCTCCTGTCAGGCATTGATTTCTATTTGGTAAGCACGACGAATGAGCCCGAACCACAGAAAAATAATGGCAATAAGGTAAGCTATTGAGGGGGCCACGTAAGTGATGGCTCTTGTTTTTGCCGAAAGAGAAAGCTGTAAAATCCCGTCCAGGATAAAAATATTCCATAGAGTGTTGTTGTTGACCAGACGAAAGAGGATGACGGTGGCGTAACTCCCAATCAGAGCCATGACGGGAGAACGAGAATATGTAGAAATATACATACTTGCGAGGGCAGAAAATAAAATCTCGGAAAACGGCCGAATTGTTTCCAGAAAACCAACAAACACCCCAATTTTGCCAAAACCTGCCATCAGCATTACCAAAGTAGTTACACCTCCTTGGTATATGCTTAACGCACTTATCAGTTTCCAGATACGCAATCTTGCCAGCCCGCCAAACATCTTGGCCAGCAAAATCTCACTAGTTGGCATAGGTGTTGTGCGCAAAACCTCCCACGTCCCCGCTTCTATTTCCTGGCTCATTAACGGGGCTGTTAGCGCTGGCGTTATCAAGAATGCATACCATCGAGCAGAAGCCAAAACAATTGCTGGCAAACACAAAAAACACCCCAGTAACGAAGCGGCAATGTCAGAATCGGAAGCAGCAGAATCCACAGCTATAGTCAACACATAAAGGCCACTACAACCAGCCAAAAAACCGAACAATATGCCTCCAATCACCACAAAAGGTGAAAATCGGGCCAACTGGGCATAAAATCGGTTTGGGCTGCCCCATCGCCCCATTTCCCGCTGATAAACAGGATTATAAGGAAGTGATTTGAAAAATGAGACAGGTTTAAAGAGTTTCAATGCACTCAATGCACCACACCTTTAGTTAATTTCATAAACACATCTTCCAGGTCGTCTGATTCTTCAGTAAACGAAACAACCTGAATGCCGTGATTGATCATCTCTCGTAACAATTGGCTCATAGCAACATCATCTCCCACAAAATCAAACCGCACAACATTTTCTGGCAGATCATCGTTCGCTTCTCCGTTTAATGAAGCCAATTCATGTCGCAATAAAAACTCTTTTACCGGTGTCGTGTCGCCCAAGACACGCACCTGAATAATACGATGAGTGCGGAGTTGTTGTTTGATAGCCTCCAATGAGCCATGTGCTACCAAAGTGCCTGCTTCAATGATGCCAATGCTATCGCAAATATCGGCCACTTCTGACAAAATGTGTGAAGAAAAGAAAATGGTTTTGCCCATATTTTTTAGCTCTCGGAGAAGCTCACGAATTTCAATACGGGCACGCGGGTCAAGACCGCTGGCCGGTTCGTCCAAAATCAACACTTCGGGATCATGAGCTAATGTGCGGGCCAGACAGAGACGTTGTTTCATGCCGCGGCTCAGGCTTTCGACATAGGCGTCTTTTTTATGACTTAGGTCAACCAATGCCAGCAGGTCGTCAATCATAGATTGGCGAGTCATTAGCGGAATGTCGTAGCAAGCGGCGAAGAAGTCCAGATACTCCCATACTTTCATGTCGTCGTACACACCAAAAAAGTCGGGCATATATCCGATAACTCGCCGTACATTGCGCGGCTCTTTCAGGATAGAGTAGCCGGCTATCCAGGCTTCACCACTGGTTGGTTTGAGTAGAGTGGTGAGGATGCGCATGGTGGTGGTTTTGCCGGCACCGTTCGGGCCGATGAATCCATATACTGACCCTTGTTCGATGGACAAGTTCAGATCGTTTAGGGCTGTTAATCGGCCGTATCTTTTGGTTAATCCTTTTACTTCAATGATTGCGCTCATTTTTTGCTACCTGTTTTTAGTTTTTTATTTGTCCGGTTAGCAAGGGATAGATGGCGTCGATTGATACACCGCCTGTTGTTGCTCGAATCTCTATTTGCACTTCGTTGCCTGGCCCAATGTATGGAGCAGGGTTGTTGATTTTGTTTGCTCCCGGTTTTAAGTTTTCGAGTTCTTCCCAGGTGCGCTGTTCCCAGTTCCACAAACTGACGCTTACGGGAAGGGTGACATCACTTGATTCAACGACAATGATGAGTTCTTCGGCCTGGAACTCTTTGAAAATGTCCCATGGTTTGTAGCTGAATTGTACCCAGCCGTTGTCAAGATACAGATTGTAGATGTTGATTTCGTAAACGGTGCTGTTGCTTAAGACTCGCCAGTTGAGTAAGCTGGGGTCTATGGTGACGGATTGGGTGTTATCGGTTGTTTGGACGAAGGTGTTGGTGAGGGGGATGTCTAGCAGGTAGAGGGTTGTGCCGATTGTTTCGTAGTTGTTTGTATCGGGCTGTATGTCCATAAGTGTTTGGTTTGTCCAGGCGATGAGGGTGATGCGGTCGTTATTGGCCGTGAGTGTGTTGCCGGGGAATCGGGAGCTGGTTTCGATGGCCTGAAGGAGTTGCCAGCGGGGAAAGACTTCGCGGTCGGAGTAGTAGTTGCTGGTTCCGAGCAGGATGTGTGCGTTTTCGGAAAGGGGGGCGAATGAAGTGTAAGTGGGACTGGTGAGGCTGGTGGTGAATGTGTTGGCGTGGGTGGTGCTGCTCCCGGGTGGGATGTGGCCGAGTGAGTAAGCGGTGCTTCCCATGAGGATGGCGGCATTTTCCAGGGTGAGGTCGCTGTTGTTTTGGATGGTTATTTCCAGGTTGAGTGTGCCGTTTTTGTTTATGATTGTGGCCTGGCCGGTTATATTTGGGGCGGGGATGTAGGTGTCGGCGAGGAATGTTTTGATTTCGCTGATGTCGGTGCGGATGTCGTTGACGATGATGTTGTTGCTGTATTGGATGTCTCGAATGTTGCCGCCGCTGATGGTTGTGCCGAAGTTGTAGTCAAACGGCCGTATCAGGCTGTTTGGCGGCAGGGTAAGGTCGTATGTATGGCGCTGGGGAGAGTAAAGGCCGATGATGCTTTGGACTTTCATGGTCGGTGCGTCCAGTTGTCCATAAGCCACGTTGAGCTGGTTTAGGATAATGTTTGTGCCACGCATCTGGTTGCCAACGAGGTAGCTGAGGCCGCTAAAGAAGATGATAATGGCGGGAATGGTGAGCCAGGCCAGTTCGCGTCGGTTGAATCGTTTCAGGATGTGGTAGTTGACGGGGCCGATGATGATAACGTAGGCGAAGAGGAAAAGGGCGATTTGGGGGACGGAAGGAAGAGCGAGGGAGGGGAGTGCGGTAACGGCCGTTCCTGCTGCGTACATATTCTGCACGCCATTTCTCCAAAATGGGGTGGATGAAATTTGTGACAATACGGCTTCCCAAATCGCCACACTGCCATCCCAATCTGCCAGCGGGGGCAATTTTGGATCGGGGGCCAGGAAAAAGACACTGCCTCGCCCCAAAGAACGACGTGCCAGCAAAGGTAAACCATCTTGGTGAAAGATAAGCTCGCCGTTACGCAGTGTGCTGATTGCCACCAGGTAGGGGCCAGGATCGCGGAATGGTTGGTTGGTTGCGGTTTCCAGTGCGGGGAGTGTTTCTATGCTTTGGCTGCCGGTGACGGTTACCGGGAGAATATCGGCCAAAGGAACGGCCGTTTTTTGCCATCCCGCTCCTCCCGTTACCACCAATTGTCCACCGTCACTCACCCAATTCAGCATTGCCTGTCGCTGGTCATTGGTCAACTGACTCGTATCCACATCATCCAGCACCACCACATTCAACGCTCGCCATGCCACGCCATTTTCTGGCAATTCATCCAGCGTCAGAAACGCCGCCGAGGCCCGCTTATACGTCAGTTTCGCATTTTCCAGCACTGAAAATTCAGACGGATCAGATGTAACCACCCCGTACAACAGTTCATCCGAATTAATCACCTTCAGCAGCTCCGAATTGGCCGAATGAACACGATTTCCCTCATCATCATATAAATGAACCGTTATTCGCGACCGGAAACTGGGCAACAGCACATACATCACCACGCGTTTGTTTGATTTTGTCGGCAGCGAAACCGGACTGGTGTACGTTAGTTTTTCGCTGCCGGCATTATTAATAGTGATACGTAGTTCCCCTTCAATCGCCGGGCCTTCATTAGCCACATGAATAAAAACCGGTATCCATTCTTCCATGCGGAAAAACCCATCATATCCGGCACGAACCGACATGGACAAACCGGAATTTTCTGTTTGAGCCACGGCCGTTGAAGCAAATAATCCGGCCAAAAACAGAGTGCAAAACAACAAAAACAATCTTTTGGGGGGAATCAGGGTTGTCTTCATCATATTTTATAATACGCTCCGCAGGGGTGAAAGGTTCCCTTTTTAGCGAAATTCAATTGCATACTCTTCGATGGGGATATCAGGGCGATTTTGAGCAATCCAGGAGACGGCCTTTTCCAAAAGTCCATGAAGGTAGGCAGCATCATTGCCAATCGTCACAAGGCCAATAACGGCCGTTTGCCACACATCCTGGTGATCCACCTCAGCCACAGCTACATTAAACTGCTGTGGCAGGCGAGAAACCAGCGACTTAACAATACGCCGCTTTTCTTTAAGAGAGTAAACACCATTCAACTGAATTTTAATGACACATGTCGCCACCAACATATGCATATTGTTCCATTACTCATCTGTTATGGCAAGAGGCATACCCCAATCATAGGAAATACGTACTGCAACCAGCCAAATGTGAGAGTTTTATAACTAATAACACGTAAAGAATAAGGAACACTTACTCAACCAAATCCGTTATACTACTAGATACAGAGCGCATTACAAAACAACGAACATACCTCCCTTTGCGCCAACCACTCACTGTAAATTTGATACACACCCTGCGTTTACCAACGCACAGGAGTTAAAATATGTTGCGAAAAATAGCTTATCTCATGCTCATTTTATTTTTTATTCTGGCTTCACTGGCCGCTTATGCAGTCATTAGTACGGCCAACCGGGCCGACACCGCTCTCCAGCCAGTTGGCGATCTTGTGCGCCAGCTCGTTATTCCTGCCACTCCCGTCATTCTCCCCGATCCTGTCCTCATTGTGAACCAAATAAATGATCTTGCCCGCCTGGAAACCGCTTCTGTAGAAATGGAAAAGATCATAACGGCCGAACGCAATCAGGAAATGTTGTGGGGGCTGTTAGGCGAAAGCCTCATCTTTGTGGCACATGGCAAAGTGGTTGCTGGTGTGGATTTTAGCCAGATGCAACCGGCAGACATTCAGGTTGTCGATCCCGACACAGTGATGGTGCATTTGCCCGAAGCTGAAATATTTGACGACCTGCCTGTATTAGACAACGAGAAATCATATGTAGCCGATCGAGATACGGGCTTATTTGCCAGTGCCGACCCACAACTAGAAACAGAAGTCCGGCGAGTCGCTGAACAAACCATTCGGGAAGAAGCACTTGCTACTGGTATTCTGGAAAGAGCCGACGCCAACGCCAAAGAATTTGTACGTAACTTTTTACAGGAATTGGGATTTGAAGAAGTGATTTTTACGGAAGATACGCCACCAGTCCCTGAGCCATATGTACAAGAAGTGCCTAAAGGGTATGTGATTGTTACCCCAACACCAACCCCATGATCATTCGTATGACCCAATGAAAGCAAACAGGCGGGTTTTGGTCCCGCCTGTTTCTATTTGTATTTGCTTCGAAAACCATCAGTTTATCTAGCCAGCATAGCTCCAGCCCAGATCCGGCAAAGTGAGAGTGTCGTTTACAGAGCCCGGTTTGAGGATGCCGGCGTTGATTACTTCACCAACAACAATATCATGGTCTCCGCCGACGTCTACGATCTGATGGACTTTACATTCCAGATAGGCGGCTGCTCCGGCCAGAATGGGGCAGTTTGTAGCAGAGCCTAGTGTGTATTGGGCGTTTTCCATTTTGTCTGGCCGTTTGGCACGGGCTTTGGTGAAGGGAAGAATTGCGTCTTTGTCTTCTTTGTTGAAAATATTGATGGCAAAGACGCCGCCAGCGGCAATCAGGCCATGAGTGTATGCTTTTTTGGCCAGACCAACGGCTACCAGACGTGGGGTGAATGATGTTTGCATGACCCAGTTGGCAACCATAGCATTGAGATCGTCACCGCTGCGAGAGGTGATGCTGTAAAAGCCGTAATGGAGGCGGTGCAGGGCTTCCTTAATAGTATCTTCTGTCATGGGTTTCTCCTTTTTGTAACAGATGGTTATTCATCGGCCGGAATTTCGTCTGATGGACGAGGGCCAGGGTCGGATAGGCCGCTGGCTGAGAATGGCTGGAGGATGTTGACGTCCATTGTGCCTTCGCAAAGTATATGGCAGGACAGACGGAATTGGCCTAATGCTCCAATGCTTTCCAGTTTTTCTTTTTCACGAGGGTGGTAGGTTTCGGGTTCGCCGCTGTTGAAGGTGACGCGGCAGGTGGTGCAGCGGGCATGTCCGCCACAGCGGTGCATGATGTCCAGTCCTGCATCTTTGAGGGCCAGGACTAAGCGTGTGCCGTCGGGTACCTGAAATGTTTTGCCGTTTGCTATAATGGTTGCCATTCTTTCCTCCTTGTTATTGATGTATGATGGGGATTAATTTTAGCATATTTTAAGGATGTGTTTGTGATGCGGATTCCAGCGAAAGTGCCGGGCTTGCGGTTTTTGACGGTGTTGATGGTTGGGTATGGGGCGGTGTGGATGAGTTTGGAGGGGGGGATGGTGCGGGTGTTGGTGATGGGGGTGGGGATAACGGCCGTTTCTCTTCTTTATACCTGGCAAAAGTGGTTTGGTGGTCGGATGATGTCCAAAAAGAGGTGGTTGGTATTAACGGCCGTTTCTGGTCTTGCATTTGGCACAAGTAGCGGCATCCTCACCCTGATTTTCATGGCCGTCAAAACCGGCATACACGCACACGGACCAGAATTCACTCCCTCTCAAATTGAATGGGTTCTCCGGCAGATCCCTTTTTGGGCAGTGGCTGGCTGTGTTGCTGGGCTTGGCATTGGGTTAGTGGGTATCGGCCGTTTTCGCTAACCCCGTAATCGCTCTTCCAGCTTTTCTAATGCCTCTTCCAGTGCTGCCTGGCGCAAACTTGTGGTCACATCCCCCCGTGTGCGCTCCAATACAGCCCGTACTGTGTCGGTACGTCGCCGCAAACCACCTGTGATGGTGTCGTTGAAATCAAAAGTGACCAACACACTGTAAATTTCATCCATGACATCCAATAATCGCTCTGCTTCCCCACTGTGGCCATGCCGAATAATGTCCAGAATGCGCCGCCGCAATTCAGTGGCAGCTTCTGCCAGACCATTTAGCCATGTATTTGATTCGGCGCCTAGTTCCTGAGGGGTGGGTAATGGCTCATTCCGAAGCAAGGCATAGGCCAGTTTGGCTTCCACGAATTCTTTGATTGCATCCTGGGTGTATCCGGCGTAATACAGCGCTGGAAAGTTACGGACACCGGCAATTAATGTTTCGGTGGCTGATTGGGCTTGGGTAATGAGCGATTCGGCCGTTTCCCACTCTTCCCGATGCATGGCCCGAATTGTCCGCGCACATAGCCGTATCAGTTCTCGCGAACGTTGATAAGCCAGGTCGCGAGCTGTATTAATTTGTTCAAATTCCTGTTGAATTTGTTCAGCAATTATTTCCAGTTTATCCACAGCAAACCCCTTGTGAGAATGAGATAAGTGATGGCAAAAAACGGCCGTTACTCCGACTCCCCATCACCCTTTTCAGGTGGAAAACGAAACAACTGATCAGCCAACGACGGCCCCTGCTGCGGCAATCGGATCTCACCAAACTGACGCTCATAATTAGCAATATTCTGCGCCAGCGCCAACTGAAACATTTTTGCATGAACCGGCGACATAATGATACGTGCCATCAATTTACCACGCGGTACACGCGGCAACACCTGTGCAAAATCCAAAATCATCTCCGCTGGCGTGTGGCTAATAAAAGCCGCATTCGAATACACTGCATCCAGCTCTTTAGGAATATCAATCATAATCTTACGTGGTGGTTTTGAGGCAGGATTTACATCTTCGCTCATCAGATTGCTCCTTACGTTCAGACAACATATCACTCAACCGGATCGGAATAACTATAGTATAGATTTCCACAACAGCAAAACAACAATTGCCCACCCTCTGCCAGATATTACCAAATTGACAGACTGGTAGAAAACGTAACCCGACTTGTCAGAAATCTGTGGCACAGTCAAGAAAGCGAATTGCCAGTATGTACATCATAAGGAGATTTCAAAATGAAAAAACGCCTTTGCGTTAGCATATATTTGCTTGGGGTGAGTTTGTTTGTGTTGTTTATGCCTGTACAAGCACAACTCAACTGCTCAGTTCCTTCAGGCAGTTATGCAACTATTCAGGCAGCGATTAACGATGCTTCCTGTACAACCATAATAGTCAGCAATGGTACATTTACAGAAAATCTTGTCATCAATCGAGATGTGACCATTATTGGTCAGGGGGCTGGATTGACTGTCATTGATGGGGGTAACACAGCACGTTCGGTAGAGGTGCAAAGCGGCGCCACAGTAACCTTGCAAAATTTGACGGTGACAAACGGGAACTCAGGCGCAGCAAATGGGGGAGGGATTATAAACAATGGTACCAGCCTGACTCTGAATCGAGTTACAGTGAGTAATAGCACAGGGAATATTGGCGGTGGTGTTTACAATGCTGCTGGTACATTGAACATCCAGAATAGCACGATAAGCGGCAATAATGCCACATTGCGCGGGGGCGGTGTAGGCAATGATACTGGTGTGGTCAATATCACCAGCAGCACGCTAGATAATAATGTGTCGGCCACGATTGGCGGTGGTGTATTTAGCCTTCAGGGGACTGTGTTTGTCACTAATAGCACAATTAGCAACAATCAGGCCAATCGGGGTGGGGGGCTGTTTAATGATTTGGGGAGTACAACGGTTACTCATAGCACGCTGACAGGTAATAGTGCTTCCAATAGTGGCGGGGCAGTGTATAACGCACATAACAATTCATTGACGATTAGTAACAGTATTTTGGCGAATAGTGTTAGCGGGGATGATTGTGGAGGAGGCCAAACAGATTCTACTGTGACTACGTTGGGATTTAACATTGTGGAAAGTATTGGGCGTAATTGTGGTTTTTCAGCGATGGCTTCTGATCAGGTGGGGGTTGATCCTGTGTTAGATGGGGCGTTGGCGAGTAACGGCGGGCCTACACAAACATTTGCGTTGCTGGCTGGAAGTCCAGCGATTGATGCAATTTCAGCGGGGCAAAGTGGGTGTACGGCCGGAAGTAGTACGGATCAGCGTGGTGCAGTACGCGCAGGTGGGACGAATCGGGGTGGTTCGGCGTGTGATATTGGTGCGTATGAAGCGAATTTGTCGGAATCACCAACGGCCGTTTCCCTGACTACGTTCTCTGTCCGGCCCAATCCTTTTCCCGTTTCCATGTTGTTGGTTTTATTCCTCACGGGTGTCGGCCAGATTGTATGGCAGCGTCGTCACAAACGATACCATTGAGCCACTTTGTTGCTCATGTTACAATAAAATTTGTCAAATCGTTTCCTGAACTGTGTGAAAAGGTTTCTGGTAGCAGGTAATATGGCAAAATTTGAAGTCCTCGACCACACGGCCGATTGGGCGTTGCGTGTAAACGGCCGTAATCTGGCCGAATTATTAGAACAGGCCGCATTGGGTATGAGCAGTCTGCTTGTCCCCGACCTGACGGCCGTTTCCCCCACCACCACCCGCCACATTCACCTCGACGCTTTCGATGCCGAAACCCTGCTTGTTGATTGGTTAACCGAGCTTGCTTACCTGGCCGAAACCGAACAACTCGTCTTTAATCAATTCCAGTTAACAAACGTCACCCCTACCCACCTGGATGCAACCATACGGGGTGGGCGCGTCCCCGAACTACAAAAACACATCAAAGCTGTTACCTACCACGACCTGCAAATTATTCACACCGACAACGGCCTGGAAGCAACCATTGTATTCGACGTCTAGCCGAAAGACAGTTTGCGGCTGACGCGAGGAGGAGAACACCATGAAAAGCTCCGATTTCAACCGCATCAGTCCGTACATTTACGAAATACCCAAAGAATTCCGCCCAGATATGCGCGTGCCGGCCCGCTTCTATGCCGACCGCCAGTTAATGGAAGCCGCACTCGGCGACAAATGCCTTGATCAATTGGTTAACACCGCCACCCTGCCCGGTGTTGTCAAATATGCCCTGGCCATGCCCGATATTCATCAGGGATACGGCTTTCCCATTGGTGGCGTAGTCGCCACAGCTTTGCCCGACGGCGTCATTTCTCCTGGTGGAGTTGGGTACGACATCAATTGCGGCGTACGCTTGCTGGCCACCCATCTACACCATGAAGAAGCCGCTCCCTGGTTGGGAGACCTGGCTTCTGCGATTCAGGTGAATTGCCCCAGTGGTGTGGGGCGTGGCGGCTCTATCAAGCTCAGTCAAAAGGAGCTGGACAAGCTGGTAGAGGAAGGGGGGCAATGGGCGCTCAAAAAAGGGTATGCGACAGAGATGGACCTGGCACGGACAGAGGAAAACGGCCGTCTTGAAGGCGCAGATGCCAGCAAAGTAAGCGAACGAGCCAAAAAACGTGGGCGAGACCAAATTGGCACACTCGGCGCCGGCAATCACTTCATTGAAATAGACATCGTGGACGAAATTTTTGACGAAACGGCCGCTTCCCGCATGGGACTATTCCCCGGCCAAATCGTCATCCAGATCCATTGCGGCTCACGCGGCTTTGGCCACCAAATTTGCACCGACTACGTGCGCCGCTTCCAGCAAGTCATCCACAAATACGGCATCACCCTCCCCGATCGGGAACTCGTTTGCGCCCCCCTCAGCAGCCCCGAAGGACAAGACTACCTGGCCGCCATGAAAGCCGCCGCCAACTTCGCCTTCGTCAACCGCCAGGTACTCACCCACCACATCCGCCGCAGCTTCGAACAAGTACTTGCAGGCAAAGTCAAAAACCATCATGTATATCAGGTATATGATATTGCCCACAACATGGCCAAAATTGAAGAACACGAAATAGATGGCCGCAAAATGCGCCTGTGTGTTCATCGCAAGGGGGCTACCCGTGCTTTCGGCCCTGGTTCCGACGTGCTGCCTCCAGAATATCGGGATATTGGCCAACCTGTTCTCGTCCCTGGTTCTATGGGAACGGCGAGTTGGGTACTGGTAGGTACAGAAGGTTCAATGGCCCAAAGCTTTGGCTCCACCTGTCACGGAGCAGGACGCACCATGAGCCGTCGCCGGGCCAAAAAGACCGTACATGGAAGTGAACTGCGGCAGCAACTGGAATCAGAAGGTATTCATGTGCGGGCTGGCAGTATGGCTGGTTTGGCCGAAGAAGCACCGATTGCCTATAAGGATGTCGATCGCGTTATCGAAGTGGTACATGGTGCAGGTATTGCTCGCAAAGTAGCTCGACTTGTTCCGGTTGGCGTGATTAAGGGATAAGCAGGACAAAAAGCTGATAAAAATCGCCACTGGCAGGAAGAATTAACTACTCTGAACAGTGGCGATTTTTTGTGTTTATGGCACAATAACAAAGCCTCTTTGCTGATATTTGCTTTTGTAATCAGAGGGTGTGCCGTGAAACTGAATCAGGGAAACATTGTCTGGTTAATCGTAGGTATCTTGTTGGGTGTCGCGGGTGGTGTGGGCAGTATGGCGTTGAGTAACCGGGTAAGGCCAGCGCCAATTGTGATTGAGCCACCTGCACCAACTGCCACACCTGAGCCAACGCCGACACCTGGACCAATCACAGTGTTTGTAAATGGTGCGGTAGCGAATCCGGGTGTTTATACGTTGGCGCCAGAGAGTCGGGTGGAACAGGCCATAGAGGTGGCTGGTGGGTTTACCAGTGCCGCAAATACGGCCGTTGTCAATCTGGCACAACCGCTTGCGGATGGTGTGCAGGTGTATATACCCAGCCAGGAAGAGGTAAGCGGTGCGCCACCTGCTGGTGTTAATCAGACCAATACGGTGTTGATTTCTGCCAGCTCGTCTGGCGAATCTGGGGGGCTGATTAATATTAACACGGCTTCGCTGGATGAACTGGATAGTTTGCCCGGTATTGGCCCCAGCACGGCACAGAAGATTATAGACTACCGGGAAAATAATGGCCCGTTTGCCACGATTGAAGATATTATGAATGTGGCGGGTATTGGTGAGTCCAAGTTTAATCAGATTAAGGATTTGATTACAGTAGGGACGCCGTAGAGAAGGGACAGGCAGCTATGCCTCGTGAAAATGTACTGACAACGTTAGCGGCACGGATAGCGCGTGTGCCATTTTTGTTAGCTGGCAAACGGCCGTTTTCCCCCCCACGCAAAATACTTATTCTTCGCCCCTGTTGTCTCAGTCAGGTGATGATGGCTACTCCCCTGTTGGCTGCCCTTAGCCGGGCTTATCCCGATGCACAAATTGACTGGGCGGTGGGCACATGGGCACGGCCTGCCATTGCCAGTAACCCGCGTCTGGCTGAACTGGTCGAAATGGGGGTGGGGGATATTTATGAGTGGGGGGGGCGGGATATTCGCCACTTTGTGCATCGATTGCGCCAGGAAGCATACGATACGTGTTTCATCCCCAGTCGTTCGGGCTGGCTATCGCTGATTGCCTGGTGGGCAAATATTCCCCAGCGGGTGGGGCTGGATGTGAATGGGCGGGGATTCGCACACACAGTAGCTGTGCCATTGCCCCAGGAAGAACGGCATGAAGCGGCCGTTTATCTGGAGCTGGCGCGGGCTGTTGGCGTGGATACAGATGGCGTGGGGATGGAGTTTTATCCGCCAGATACGGCCAGAACGGCCGTTACCCGTCGCCTCATTGATGAATTGGACTGGATGGGAGACAAGCCCCTGATTATCATGCACCCTGGGGGAGGCGAAAATCCCCTGCAAGCAGATCCGCGCAAACAGTGGCCTGTTGAGCGATTTGCCCTGTTAGGCAACTATCTGGTGCGAGAATACAACGCCCAACTCATTCTGGTAGGCGGAGAAAGAGATCGGCCGTTGGCACAAGCTGTGGCTGGCATGATGCACACGCCCGTTACCAACTGGGCTGGACGAATTAACCTGGGCGAACTGGGCGCGGTATGTGAAGTAGCCGATCTGTACATCGGCAATGATACCGGCCCCACACATATCGCCGCCGCCGTTGGTTGCCCCACACTGGCCATCTTTGGTCCCAGCGATCCCGCCATATCTGGCCCATACGCCACCAAAGGGCGTGTGGCTGCCTTGTGGCGCGACCCGGGTGATGCGCCTTTCTCATGGGAAAATGGCGTGACTGTCAAGGAAGCCAGGATAGCAGTAGCCGATTTGCTGGCGCACAAACGGAAGTCCGCCAATCTGTAAATTGTGGAAATTTTCACCCAAAATGTGGTTGACACTTTGGGGGATTTCTGATACTATTCCCTCGCTTCGTGGGGGCGTGGTGTAGTGGTTAACACGCCGGCCTGTCAAGCCGGAGATCGCGGGTTCGATCCCCGTCGCTCCCGCCAGTAAGCAAGAGGTACAAGCCAATCGCTTGTACCTCTTTTTTTGTTGGATGGAATTAGATACGTGTTCCTTTTTCGGCCCAAAAGGGGTCACGCAGGACGCGCTTGAGGGTTTTGCCGGCGGCGCTGCGGGGAAAGTCGTCGAGGATGAGCACCTGGGAGACTTTTTGATAGCGGGCAGCCACACGCTCGTTGATCCAGTCTCGTAGTTCTTCGGCAGTAATTGCATCGGGGTCTTTGAGGATAACGGCCGCTACCGGGGTTTCGCCCCATTTCTCGCTAGGCACACCAAAAACGGCCGTTTCCCGCACTGCCGGATGCTGCACCACCACCTCCTCAATATCCCGTGGATACACATTCACCCCCCCAGATATAATCAAATCCTTCTTCCGATCCACCAAATACAAAAAACCATCCTCATCCACATACCCCAAATCACCCGTGTACAACCACCCATCCCGAACAGCCTCCGCCGTCAACGCCGGTTGCTTATAATACCCCGACATCATCTGCGGACTACGCCCCACAATCTCCCCAATCTCTCCTGGCGGCAAATCCTCCCCATTTGGGCCTACAATCCGCATCTCATAAAACGGTGGTGGCACGCCAACCGACCCCGGCTTGGCCGGATAATCCTCCTTATCCAGAATCGTCATAAACCCCTCTGTCAGCCCATACAACTCATAAAAACGGCCAGGCAATGCCCGATTCAACCGCTCCTTATGTTCCATATGCAACGGCGCACCCACTGAGCCAATCATCTCCAATGACTCCAGTTTCCTGGCATCAAATGCTGGTGAATTCAGCACCGCCACAATCTGGGACGGCACCATCTTGATATGCGTCACCTTTTCCCGCGCCACCGTTTCAATCAGTGCTTCCGGATCAAACTGGCGATGCAAAATATAAGTCGCCCCCAGATAAAACGCAGGCATCAACGTAAGAAACGAACCATTAAAAACCAGCGAGCCGGTGTGCAAGACAATACTTTCCGGCCTCATCCGGTAAGCCGAAGCGTAAAGCGTGCCATACATGGCGCGGACAAAATGACTGAGAACAATCCCCTTGGGCAGACCAGTTGTACCACTACTGTAAATAATGTTATATGGATCATCCCCACTAATGGGAATAGGAGGCGGCGGTTGGTCAGAAGCCGCTTCTGTCAGAGCGTGATAGCTCTGGTAGCCACTGATATTGGCATCGTCAACCAGAATATATCGGTCAGGCGGAATTTGGGGCAAATTCGGCTTGAGGGGAGTAAGAATGTTGGCAAAGTGGGAATCAGTAAAAACAGCCACCGTATCTGAGCTATGCAGCAGATTCGTCAGGCCATGCCCGCGCAAGAGCGGACTCAACGGTACAATCACCGCGCCAATCTTCGCACCTGCCCAATAGATTTCCAGCAGTTCCAGGCAATTGTTCAAAATAGTGGCTACTTTGTCCCCCTTGCCTATTCCCATCTTCAGCAAAGCATTGGCCAGGCGGTTCACCCGTTTGTCAAATGCCCGATACGTGAGGCGATGCGCTTCAAAAATAACAGCAATATGTTCTGGCCGATAACGGGCATGTCGATCTAGTAATCTGGCAATATTCATCGCTGCCTCCTGCACGTATATATGTGGACGCCGTTCTTCTTGACGGACCAACTTTTAGATGTCATTTTCTGCTGTGCTTACTTTATCAGGAGGCCGTTTCGCTGTTGCTACAATACCGTTACAAGATCGTTACGTATTCGGGGCAGATTCCGCCAGATGCTCCAGCAGCGCCCGGTGGATGAACAACCAGCCGCCCCCCGCCCGCCGCAGCAAAATCCGGTCTTTCATGGCGTCCAGAAAGGCAACCAGCTTCTTGTCCGAGAAGGGGTAGGGCAGGATATTGGCCCGCGCCAGCAGCCAGCGCAGCGTGTAATGCTGGACGACCGCCC
>RFGV01000309.1 GCA_003696605.1 Chloroflexota bacterium
CCTATTAATGATATGGGACGGGAGCAGGTGATTAATGTGTGGATGTCGGAACAGGGGCCAGATTGGCGGTTGGATTTGCGGGAAAGTAATATGGATTTGGCTATTTTGACGGCTTATCAGCTGGCACGAAACTGGCGGGGACGTGTGAATTTGTGTATGGCGGTGCAGGATGCGGAAACGGCCGAAAAAGCCCAACAATTTCTCCAAGAATTGATTTCTCTGGCGCGATTGACCAGGCAAACTGAAGCAGTGGTGCTGGAACGGCCGTTTTTCGATGCCCTTACGTCTGCTCCTCAAGCCGACCTCAACATCTTTGGCCTCCCCCACCAACCTGACCTCAAATTTGTCCAGCAAATCGTCCAGCAAGTAGATACATCCTGTATTTTCGTGCGTGATTCTGGCGAAGAAAGTGCCCTGGCCTAAATCAAAAGCCACTCGTCACACAGACGGGTGGCTTTTTTGTTGGCCTACGCACTTGTAAACTCCAAATTTGTTATGGTGCGGGTTTCGTCACTTCCGTGCTGATTAAATGACACACACAATTTTTCCCGTCCACATCGTCAGTGGGAAACGTCTGCCCTAGCGCATGCAACCGACGTAATTCCTCTTCCAGGCGTTTGAGTTCGGCAATACGTTGCTGCACTTCGTCTGCCTTTTGTATCAGTAGCTCTAACACAACCCGACAAGGGGCTTCTCGCCGGTCACGCAAGGCCAGGATTTCTTGCACATCGTCAATGGCAAAGCCCAGCCGACGTGCCCCAGCTACAAACCGAACCCTTTCTACATCAGATTCATCGTAATCACGATACCCATTGGGAAGCCGACGGGGTGGGGGCAATAATCCCACTGATTCGTAATAGCGGATTGTTTTTTCAGTCAACCCTGTTTTTTGTGCCAGTTCTTTGATTTGCATGGTTTGCCTCCAGATATTTCCCATTATAAACCTTACTCTGGCTGAAAGGTCAAGAATTTTGGGGAAAAGAAAAAACGGCCGTTTTCCCAAACGGCCGTTTTCCTTCCATCTATCTACCCAACGACAGACATCAACTTCCGCCCGTCATCGCATCCAAAGCCCATTGCGCCGGATAAAAATTCGGATTCAACTTCAATGCTTGCCGATAAGCAGCAATTGCTCCCTGAGCATCTCCCATAAAAGCCAGGGCATGCCCTTTGTATAAATACGTTTCTTCTACATTACGCCCCCCCTGAGTCGCCAATGTAGCATCTGCCAGAGCAATCATATCTTCATACCGGCCTACCTTCATATAGGCAATATACGGCCGAAACTGATACCAGACAATTCGGGGCGGAATGCCCAAAACACGCGCCTGATCAAAAGCTGCCGCACCATTCTCATAAAATGCGGCTTCACCTGTCATTTCACCCAGACGCGTCAGGCTTGTACCCAAATTAAACCAGGCAAATGCATTCTCCGGATCTGCCTCAATCTCTGCCTGCGCCCGTTCCGCCGCCTTCTGCCACATTGTCAATTCATCCAGCATATCCGCCCCCAGCAACGCAAAGACCTGTTGCTCCTTCTCTGGCGGATAAACCAACCAAAAGGTGTAGTTAAATTGTTGCCAATAATAGGCCACATCTTCATAAGAATCTACGCGACCACTGCCATCCCAGGGACCCAAATTGGTATCCATACTATAGAATTCTTGCTTTTCGTCATCATAGCCAAAAATAGTCAAATAATGACCCAACCACCCTTCTTTGGGCAGTTCGTACCCCTTTTCGATAACAACAGGAAAGCCATTAGCTACCAATCGCTTCAAGAGTTCCAAATCACCACCACTCCCCACAAATGCCCGTAATGATGTTTGCTCGTTGACGTAGTCTACAATCTGCCAGGGGCTTACATTGCGGTCTTCGGAATTTGGTTTAAGGAAAGCCGCTGCCTGAGTTTGCGTTGTGGGATCGCCGTAAAAATTCAGGTTGATGGTCAGGTTAGCTGGACCACAGTTGTTGAATCCTTGCGGGATGATTTTGAGGCCTTCGATGCGTGCTTTGGGGGGCAGGGGAATGGGAGTAGGGGTAGAAGTCGGGGTGGGAATAGGTGTGGGGGTGTTGGTGGGAGAAACGGCCGTTTCTGTAGTCGTTTCTTTCACCTCCTCAGTCTCTGTTGCCGGTACAGCAGCTTGCTGAGGAGAAACGGCCGTAACCGTCGGCGTTGCTGTCGCTACCACAGCCAATGCTGGAATCGTAATCTTCGGTTGAGCTGCCACCTGCTCCGGTGCAGGCAACGCCGTTGGCAAAGGCGTTTCCCCAATCTCCAACAACACATCCACCATCGGCACCCGCTTTAGCCGCACTCGATACTCACCCGGCAAAGCCTGCACCAACGGTGGTAAAGCCAACAACCCAACAATAATTACAATCTGAGCAACCACCACTGCCAAAATGCCATATTTCAACCGTCTGCTCATATACATCTCCCAATTTAATCACAGTCCGTACAGCATACGAACCATCCAAATTCGCCGCGCAAAGCGACAAACAAAGTATTATAACAACAAGTTTCTCCCCGTCGGTAACTAAAAGCCACTTGTCATAAAGCCCTCATTTTCACCTAACAGACAAAAAGTTATACCCATATCTCGCTTTACCACCCTACCCCAGTGTGGTATCATGATCTACAAAATTACTTCAAAAACCTATAAATGAACTATAAATTCCCTCTTGCCATTTACCATTCGCTGCACCAATCTGACACTTCCTAAACGTACCAGGAGCAAACAGTTGTTAAACATGGAACCAGAAAACCACTCAGCCAATGACAGCAAAACGCTTTATACCAACTGCCAGAGTCGGGACTACACTATTCAGGCAAACGCTTACCGCCAATTATGGTCATTACTGTATCCGATTGCCTATTTTATTGTGCGCGATCAACCAGAAGGAGAAGCGATTGCTCAGGATTGTGCTCAAAAAGCACTCATTCGCATCCATCAGCGGATTACTGAATGCCGGGAACCACAATCATTTATAGGGTGGTCGCGTCAAATTGTTCGCAATATTGCCAGAGATGAATTGCGCCGCCGCAAACGGTTGCGATCGCTAACACCACCTGCGGAAGATGAAATGGGTTCTGGTCAGTATGAACTACCAGATAGTTCTCGTCCTACAGTAGAAAATCTGGTCTTGGATAAAATGAGTACGGAAGCCTTGCAAGAATTGATTGCCCATGCTTCTGTTTTGAGTGAGCGATCGCGGCGGGTTATCATCGGCCGTTATTTTGAAGCCCGAACAGATGAAGAGCTGGCGCAGCAAGAAAGCGAAGGTGGGGAAACGGCCGTTCGTCCCAGCCACATTCAAGTCACCCGTGCCAAAAACATGCGCAAACTTCGCGCCTGGCTGCCGCCCCACTACAAACAACGCCAATAACCATCTGTTCCTCAAATTGAGAAAGGTATCCCTATTGTCTGGCGTCTTGTGAATAGGATGATGGGTCAACCATAATACCAAAACAACCCAATGATGGGACCAAAACAAGGGGACAAGATGAATAAAAAAAATTCTGACACCGACTTTATGCGGCAACAATTTCTACGTGCTTTACAGCTTCAGCCCACAAGTACAGATTGTGAACACTGCATCACTCAACTAGACACCTACATAAACTTGCAATTGAGTGGAGAGCCATACCAGAAAAAAATGCCTGAAGTAACACTTCATCTTGATATTTGTCCTGAATGTGCCGACATTTATGCCAGATTTTACGAATTGGCACTGGCATTAGCCACAAATACATTACCCGAACCGAAAACCATCCCCGAACCAGACCTCAGCTTTTTGTCCACCCCACAAACTACACCCAGCTTGCCTGAGTTGTTACAAAAAGCAGTACAACAAACTGCCAACTGGCTTTCTGTACAGCTTTCAGAACTGTTGCTGCCATTGCTTCAGCCCCCGCCGACTGCATTTGTTACTCGCACATTGGCGGAGCGCGTTCGTTATGAAGAAGTTTTGCTACACATTTCGCCGGAACAACTCCCTTTTTGGGATTTTCCGGTGCATATTACTGCGTTTCGAGATCGAACAGAGCCATCCCAATGTTTGGTTGAGGTTTCGGTGTTGGCGCCGGGTAAGGAGTGGCCAGAGTTGGCCGGGCAAAGGGTGCGGCTGATCGTGGATGAAAGACGGGAAGAGACAGAAACTGACCCCTGGGGGGTGGCAGCATTTCCCGATGTGTCTGTATCTGATTTGCCTCGTTTGCGACTGGAAATTGAACTTAATGAGGCAGTTTAACGGCCACTGTATAGTGTGAAGGCTGCCCAAAAGCGAGGGTGGGCAAACGGCCGTTTTTCTTCTTGCCAATTAGCCAATACAGGAGCGTTTATCGCTTCTGGCTGACCAGCAGCTGCCAGCTCAGCTCTCACATCTGCCAGTGTCAGGTTGCGCAACCAGCAAATGGCTTCGTGCAGTAATTGAGCCGGTGAAACGGCCGTTTCCTGTGCCAGCCGTTGGTAAAACCGTCGCATCAGCAAAAACGCCGACAAATCCTCAACTGGCCATTGAGTGACCAGCACTGCTTGCGCCCCAGCTGTAAAAAACGCCCGAATCAGCCCCATTGGTTCATCCCCCCGCAGGATACGACTCACCCCTGTTTCACATGCCGAAAGAACCACCAATTCAGCAGCCAGTCGCCAGTGGTGCAACACCTCTTTGGCCGTCAGTCGCTCGTCCACTCCTGTTTCCAGGCAAGATTCCATTGGTTGTTCGTGGTTGAAGACACCATGACAGGCAAAATGAAGCCACCGGAATTGAGAAACGGCCGTTTTCAGCATCTCCTTCTTTGCCTCTCCACCAGTCAGCACCTCCCCACCCAGTAGCCCGGCCACCATTTCTGCTTCTGCTTGCGCATACGGCAAAAATCGCTCCTGTTCCGGCAAACCACCAAACCCCACTGCCAGGCATGATTTTTCGGGCAAAGCTGACAACGGCCGTTGTTGCTGTTCTAACCACACTGTCGCACTAGGTGCATAAGCCACTGCTGGCCCATCGCACGCAGGCATGTTCAGCAAGGCCGTAAATGGAACCTGATGCAATGGTCCATGCGGCACCAGATACAACCGGCCAGATTGGGATAATTGGGGCAAATCATGGAGTAAGCTTTGTTGCAATCGGCGCAAAACGGCCGTTTGCAACATCCGATCCAGATCAAACCCACGCGGCGACAAAGTGACCAGCAAATTCGGATCCAATGGACACACCTGCGCTGTCAGCTCCGCATTCGTCAACACAAACAACACAATTCCTGGTGTAACCAGCAAATGCTCCCGCAACGGGTTATCTCGCGCCAGTTGTCGCAACAAAGGCAAATCCCGCGCCAAAACCCCAGTGGTAAAATAACACAACATCAAACCATCTTCCGGCAAAACAGCCTGCACATCGGCAGCTGTAGCCACCTGAGTCACCTGCTCCCCCCCCACCAGTTCGGCAAATGCCCGTGCTCGTGCCCTTTCTGCCCAGTGGAATGCTTCGGCCGTTTTGCCCTGCATCAAATACTGCCATACCAGAGCCTCATACACCTGCTGCCAACGCCCCAACAAACTAATTTTCAGCCCTTCATCTTGCATTGGCTCCCGTGTTTCTTCAATGACTTGCACCGCCAGTTCCAGATATTTTGTAGCCGCCGCATTATCATTCTGGCGTCGGCATACATCTCCCAGGTGATAATAAATGTGGGGCAGAATATCTCGCCGCCCAATTTCCAGTGCCAATGATAAACCATTCTGGTATGCTTCCTGAGCAGCAATCAGTCTGCCAGTTGCCTGATAAGCCAATCCCAAATTAAGGTGAATATCTATCTGGTAAACGCGGGTGGTCATATGATTAAGTGCTTCGTGAAAAACGGCCGTTGCCTCATCCAGCCGCCCCTGAAATAGCAAAATCTCGCCAATATTGTTTAGCCCCCGCCCTACCTGGTCTGGTGAATTCTCCACACGACGCCGAGCGACAAACCGCTCAAAGCAAAGCCGGGCAGCTTCCAAATCTCCCTTATCACGATACACCAACCCCAATTCATTCTGCACAGACGCCAGCCACCGTTCTGCCCCAATCTGTTCAAATTTGGTTGCGGCTGCCTGCAAGTATATTTCTGCCTCATCATAGTTTTGCAGGTCATAAGCTGTGATGCCCAAATTGAGCAACACCTTTCCCTCGTTTAATGTGTCGCCCATTTCGCGCCACAACGCCAATCCCTCTGTGTAATCCTGAATGGCTTCTTCCAGCCGCCCCACCAGACAATACCCATTTGCGCGGGAATTCAGGGCGCGGGCACGAATAACTGGTGGAAGGTCGGTTCGGTGTAACAACTGGTCAAATATGGCGAGGGAGTCGGCGAATTGGTCTGTTTTGCGCAAAGCAACAGCCAGAAAGTATTGTTGCCAGGCCTGACTTTCGGTAGTGTGTAAGGGTAATTGACCCATTTGATGAACAAGTGTCAGCAAAGTTTGGGGATTGTCCTTGACCAGTTGGGTGGCCAGTCGCTCAAATACGGCCGTTAATCGCCCTTCGTCTTCTTTGTGTCCGGCAGTCAGTCGCTGCGCCAGGTGTCTCCAGGCACGTTCATGCAACTGACGGTAATAGACAGGGTTGTTTTGTTCCAGGCCGGCTAACAGGCGTCGGACAGTGTTAGGTGGCAGGGAAAAACGGCCGTTTTCCATCCATCCCCCATGTTCTTCCATCACCCTTTGCACTGCCTCGGCATCAAGTCGCTGTGCCAGCACAGTCATCAGCTCTTGCAATTCGGCCGTGCCTAACACCGCCACCCCGTACAAAACCAATTCATTCTCTGGTATAGCAAAAATCGATTCACTCATGGTATGATGTAACTATTCCGCTCATCCGCATCATCGTGCCATAGTTTCAGGAAAGGTCATCACAGCATCATCCGTCAAATAACAAACACCGGATGAGAAACGGCCGTTTACAGACAACCTATTGTTATTGTACCCGTTTAGCCAGTAGAAGAAACAAACCACCCAATTCCAATCACCTCTTGAGACTATCATACTTTTAGAAAACAACCCGATATCCGCTGAACATCACAACCAGTTCACCATGCACAATTTGTTCTATTTCATGGAACCGCTTTTATACAAGGAGGAAAAAATGGTTTCAGCACAACCTCAAAAGCATATACCGAACAATAGTCTCACCCTGTTCCTCTTCTTCATCCTGCTCACCCTGCTCGCTTCCTGCACTCCACCAAATCGTCCCACCTTCATTGATGATAGCGGCAATCCAATTGCCACCGAAACACTGCGTCTCCTCTGCTTCAGCACCGAAACAGACACCACCCCCACCGCCGATATCAACATCACCACCGACACAAACGGCAAACCTGTTGATCCCCTGCCCGAAACATGCAACTTCGTCGCCGCCATGCGTCCCATCCACACACAGCCATCCGCCTACCCCGACCATGATGGACCAGCCTTTACCGTATATGAAACAAGCTGGACGCCTGGCCAAAATGAACGCCAATCCACCAGCGACAAGGTTATCATTCATCAAGATACCACCATCGTTCTCTTTGATGTAGTCGTTAGCCTGGCGTGGACCCCCAACCCGGATAGTAATTATCTGACACAACTGGAAACCGGCTTTCGTGAGGCATCCAACTACCTGGCCAATCTGACTGAAGGGCAAATGGCATTTGGTACAGTAACTGTACACACAGGCGGGGAAAAATGGCTAAATGCCGACATTCGTGTACTGGCAGCCAATGATTTGCGCCCATCGGCATTTGTTGGCGGAATTGCTCCCGTGCCCACTTCTTATGTTTCTCCGGTGAACAACTTCAAGTATGAGTATACCCCGGCTGCTATCTTTTTGGGACGATACTGGAATGGCGACAATGCCAACGATGCTGCAACCGGTAGCTGGGACCAGCCAGATGCCTACCGCACACTGGTACATGAATGGGGACATTACGCCCTTTTCTTGTATGATGAGTACCGTCTGGATACTTCCGGAAATCTCACGTATTGCACTTGTGACGACTTGCCTGCGGGGGTATGCACACCACCGAATTTACAAGCTTCGGCAATGGCATTCCATTATGAAGCACAAGAGTTGTGGCACCCTGTTGTCCATAACACGCCGCCTGCCTGCAAGCAAACGCAACAATGGCTGGCACATGGAAAATCAGATTGGGAGGCTTTGGATAGTTGGTATCAGATTTTGGGGCTACCTATAGACCCGATACAAATGGTGAGTACTTTATCTCCGTCTTTGAATAATAGCTTGTTGTTGAATTTGTTTGCTTATCAAGCTATCTCTGGAGGTGCGGCAGCCAGTACTACTGATGTCACAGTAAACGTGGATGTACCGGTGGCGACTGGAGAAACGGCCGTTGTCCATGTGTACACACTGAAAAACAACACCAACAGGATTCCTGAACAAATTTTGTATGAGGGAACAGTGATTGTGCCCGATACGGCCGTTTCTCCCCCAACCATCACCCTCTTAGGCATCTCCCCCACCGACACCATCCACTTCATGGCCGACCACTACAACAGCACTGGCGGCAAACGAAGCTTCATGTCCACCCCCAGCCCAGCAAACGGAGACACCATTCCGCTCACCCCCACCCCCTTCCTCGCCAATCTGGATGTCACCTACCAGGTAACCGGCAGCGACATCACCAGCCTGACCATTTACCTGACCCAAACCAACACCACCACCCCACCCCTGGCGCACCTCTGTCAGCCAGACGCAAACATTGGATGCAACGAACCCACCTGGCAAACTACCATGACCCTCGATACTGAGGGACGCTGGACAGCCACCTTCACCCCACGCCCCGGCACAACCAGTTTTCCTCGCTACCTCATCTTGCGCGTGGTCAGCGAAGATGGCGAATTTATCCGCTGGGTGATGGATGGTGGCGGCGTTGGTCCTGCACATGATCGGGCAGATGCCCCATTGCGAGACGGTAATCTTATGGTTGATGCCCAAATCCTTCCTGACACTCTGGATTGCAATCGGGTGATGCTGATGCCCGCTGCCAATGGCAATGCCCTGACTTTACTCGACGGATTTGCACCCGTTGCTGTGCCTATGGATGTAGATGTGGTGATGGCAAACGGGGCCAACTGTACCAGTGAAGAGGCAGGCACTCGCGAAATTCCAGCTCCCGTTTCCTTTTCTCTGGCCTACAACTTGAGTGACCTGAGCGAAGTAGGTATCCGTTCTAGCCTTTTGTCTATTTTGCAGTGGCAACAATCTGCTTTGCTGATTGAAGGTGGCTGGATACCAATAGGGGCAATCGAATTGGCAAAGGAAGTGGTTGGCGCAGAGCAACAAGAGATACGGCCGTCACCCGGCATTCGTATTGCACCCACCACTCCCCTCCAAACAGACGGTATCTTTATTCTCACCACCAGCGAGCAATAAACACACTGGCTACTCCCTGTAAATGAGGCCTGCTTTCGGGCGGGCCTCTTCTTACATACCCATTTCTGACCTCGCCAAATAACTCCCCAATATATGATATTGGGAAAGGTTTACCCTGGCCGCTACGTCTTGCTTATAAAGCGAAGCCCGTCCCCAGACGGGTATTATGTGTCAGGAAAAGTCCTGAAAGGAAAAGATTATGGCGGTTCATCAGATAACAACCGCCGACAGAATAACAGCCAATATTTCTGAGGCGGATATTAGCGGTCAAGTTGCCGTTGGTAAATATATCATCATGGTAGGGGATGTAAGCGGTGGTGTTGTTAACATAGCCCTGCCTGAAGAAAAACCGGTTGTCACCCCTCGCCCCACGCCGGTGGATTTGCGTCCACGCCGGTTTCGAGGGTTGCTTGACAGAAAAGATGAAACTCAAACAGCCCAGCAAGCAATTGCCACTGGCCAAATTTTGAGTTTTTATGGGGTAACGGGAATCGGCAAAACTTCTTTGCTGCGACAAATGGCTTACGATCCGGTTACGGCCGATTTTCCGGATGGTGTGGTGTACTTGTCTGCCCGTGATGTCCCTGTGCGTGACCTGTTACAGGCACTGTTTGATGCTTTCTATGAAAGTGATATTCACTATGTGCCCACAGAAACGGCCGCTCGCAACTACTTGCGCGACAAACGGGCACTCATCCTGCTAGACGATGCCAATCTGCACCCAGATGAGACAGATTGGCTATTGGATATGGCCCCTAATTGCGAATTTGTGTTTGCTGGCAAAGAACTATCTCTGTGGGGAGAAGGAATAACCCGCCAGGTGCGGGGGCTTCCTCTGGCAGACGCAACAGCCCTTTTTGTACAGGCCGTAGGACGGCCGTTATCCAATGAAGAAATCAAACTAGCCACACAACTCGTCGCTGCCCTGAAAGGACATCCCTTGTCAATTCTGCAAGTGGCCGCTTTGGTGCAAGAAGATGATCATCAGCTACACACGCTCATCCAGCAAGTAACCCAAGAAGAAACATCACCCCAACCTGTAGTAGCCAGCTTGTTACTGACCAACCGGACGCCAGAAGAACAACAGGTATTAGCAGCCCTGTCTGCTGTCGGTGGACATCCACTTCACCCAACGCATCTGGCGGCTATCAGCCGTGTCACCAATCTCACAGAAACGCTCAACGAGCTGGTCCAACGACAATTGGTAATCAGAACAACAAATGGATTTGCCCTGCCTGATGATGTGGCCATGCATTTGGCCCAAACTTGGCAGTTGACCAGATGGCGAGAACAAGCTTTGCGTTACCTTGGGCAATGGCTAACCGAACAACCCCACCCATCCCTATTGGAAATTCTGGGTCAAAAAGAGATATTGCTGGATGTATTGCAGTGGGGGGTGAAAAACGGCCGTTTTGCCCAGACACTCCCCCTGATTCGGCCACTGGAATCAGCCCTACAACTCACCGGCCAATGGGAAACATGGAACAACCTGCTCCAAATGGTGGAAAAAGCAGCCGCAATAGCAGGCGATCAGGTCATGAGAGCATGGGCCTGGCACGAAATTGGCAGTCGGGCTCTGGTTTTAGGCCAAAAGAATGAAGCCCGACGGTGGCTGGTACGCGCATTACGCACTCGTCAGGCTTTGGGCGACCAACTTGGTGCGGCTGTTAGCCGGCACAATCTATCTCTACTACTGCCTCCCCCAATCAATAGTCACGACAACAACAACGGGCAGGGCGGTAACGGCCGTGTTCCTGGCGGAAAGACTACCATTTCTACCAGTGTCAAGGTGCTGTGGAGCTTCATTGCTCTCATGGCCCTGGCACTGGCCAGCATCGTATGGGCAGAACAGAACCCGCCACTGTCGCCAACTTCCATTGTCCCTGCCCCAACGCTTACCAATCCGGTCATCATCCCGCCCATCACACCCTCAAATACAACAACTGCCACCCTTCCTTCACCGACCAGCACACAATCGCCCACCAGCACGCACACGTCTTCCGCTCCCACAGTTCCCCCGTGTGTACCCCGCACTAACTGGGTTCCTTATGTGATTCGCCGTGGTGATACGCTTGCTGCCCTGAGTAGAACAACCGGGGTATCTGTGGCAGTTATCAAGGCAGCCAACTGTCAGACGACTGACTTAATCAAAGCAGGTGAGATATTGTATTTGCCTGTCTGGCCTGTGACACCCACGCCGACATTGACCCATACGCCTTCTCCAACACCAACTGAAACGGCCGTGCCTGTCCCTGTGATTGAATTTTGGGCTGACAGCGTGGAATTGCCATTGGGTTCTTGCACAAAGTTGTATTGGCAGGTGGAAAATGTACCAGAGGAAACGGCCGTTTATTTGCGTGCAAAACCGAACCACTCAGACATTGCACCTGCAGAAACGGCCGTTCGCCCAATAGGCCAACAAGAAGTCTGCCCATCTACAACCACCACCTATCTTCTCACTATCCTCATTCCCAATACAGACAGCATCCAGCAAACCATTACCCTGTTCCCCTACGATGACCAACCACCACAACTATTTGAATGGCACACCGATGTTGACATCCTGACAACCTCCAGCGAATGTGGAAAGAATACCGTCACTTTCAGCGTCATCGTAATAGACAATAATGGTATCGCCAGCGTAACACTTTGGTACAAAACAGGAGAATCCACATGGCAATCAGCAACAATGCGCAACACGCAAGAAGAATATTGGTTTACACTCAACGCCCCAATCATCAAGGACCACACAATTCTAATCTGGTACATCGAGGCAATGGATCTGGTTGGCAACACCAATCGGACACCAGAAGAAAATCTTCCCGTCGAGTATTGCCTGCGCTAAGCTATTTCAAAAGGGATGACTGATGAGTAAAAAAGGGGACAAAATTACCGGCAAAATAGTCAAAAGCGACATTAAGGGACAGATAGCAATCGGTAAAAACATTCAGATACAGCCCTCTCAAGCACTGGATGAAGCAGAACTGGCTGCGTTACGAGAGCAAGCATCTGAGCTGGTGGCCGTTGTACGAAAGCAGGTAGCACAATTTGCACCTGCCAGCTTGCAAGAGAAAGCTTTGGAACGGGTAGATGAATTGGAAACGGCCGTTACCGCCAAAACCCCCGATCTGACCACAATGGAATACATCACCCACTGGTTCAACAAACATCTACCCACACTGGCAGGTGCCGTTACCAGCATAATCGTCCACCCCATAATCGGCCGTTTAGTCGAAGCAGCAGGCGACTTAGCCCTCGCTGAATTCAACCGCCGCTTCAACCACATCAAACCCAACCAATAAGCCACAGCCATTCCCTGTGGCCATACCCCTCGTGCCAACAAAGAAGGCTGCCAATGTCGGCAGCCTTCTTCCAATATTCATCCTGCTACAACCAGGCAGCTTTTAATCTTGTCACACTGGCTGGCAACTATGCCAAATTCTCAAAAATACCAGCCGCTCCCATACCACCACCAATACACATCGTCACCATACCAAACTGGGCATTGCGGCGTTTCATCTCATTGATAATCTGCACAGTCAACTTGGCACCAGTACACCCCAAAGGATGCCCCAGGGCAATCGCCCCACCATTCACATTAGTCTTCTCTTCATCAAATCCCAGTTCCCGAATAACTGCCACCGCCTGCGCCGCAAACGCCTCATTCAACTCGATCAAGTCAATATCATCCAGGCTCAAACCTGTACGCTTGAGGAGCTTGGGCACGGCCGCTATTGGTCCCACACCCATTATCTCCGGGCGCACACCACCCACCGCAAAACCAACAAAGCGAACCAGCGGCTTCAACCCCAACGATTCTGCCTTCTTCCGCTCCATCACAATCACCGCGGCCGCTCCATCACTCAATGGTGACGAATTGCCAGCCGTAACCGTACCATTCATCTTAAAAACAGGCTTCAGACTGGCCAACTTTTCCAGGCTTGTATCTGGCCGCACATGCTCATCCCGATCCAGCACAAAAGTACGACGCACTGGTCCATCTGGCCCTGGCTCAACTTCTTCCACCTCAATAGGAAGAATCTCATCCCGGAAAAGCCCCTTCTCATATGCGGCGGCTGCCCGCTGATGGCTACGCAACGCAAACTCATCCTGAGCATGACGGCTCACTTCAAACTCTTCAGCCACCCGCTCCGCTGTCAACCCCATACTCATATACACTTCAGGCATGTTGCTAACCATATAAGGATTGGGGTTAATGCGAAAGCCAGTCATAGGAACCAGGCTCATTGTTTCCGCACCACCAGCAATAATAACATCTGCCCCATTGGCAATAATTCGTTCAGCAGCGATAGCGATTGTCTGCAAGCCACTGGAACAGAACCGGTTGACAGTCATGCCTGGTACGTCAACCGGCAATCCCGCTCGTAAGGCAATCGTGCGGGCAAAATTGAGGCCTTGTGCGCCTTCGGGCATGGCACACCCAATGATTACATCATCAATTTCGGCCGGATCCAGTCCTTCGGCCTTGCGGAGCAAATCTTGAATAACGGCCGCAGCCATTTCGTCTGAACGCCAATTACGGGTTGTACCACGCTTGGCCTTACCAACGGCCGTTCTGCTTGTTGCTACAATTACAGCTTCTCTTGTCATCTCACCTGTCTCCTTGCATTAATTCCGCAACGGCTTGCCCGTTTGCAGCATATGCATAATACGCGCACGTGTCTTTTCTTCGCCCAGCAAAGAAAGGAATGCTTCCCGCTCCAAATCCAAAATATACCAGGGATCCACCCAGCTTCCGGCACTGATATCACCACCACACAGTACATAAGCCAGTTTTCGGCCAATGTGGGCGTCATATTCAGTGGCATAGCCAGCCCAAACAAAGCTTTGTACACCCAAATTTAAGGCATACAGCACATCACGGCCGGCCGCATAAATCTTCTCCACTTCTGGCGGGCGCACCCCAGCTTCTGCCAGTTGCAATGCCCGGCGCTTGGCTGCTGCCAGCCGATGATCGCTATTCATGACAATCTGGTCGGTCTCCCGCAAATAACCCAACGCCTTGTCTTCCCATGCACTCGTTCCAACCTTGGCAGTCGCAATTTGCTCAAATACTTCTTGCATAACGGGCAACACATCAGCGTTGGGGGTACGCATCACAGGGTTAACTTTGCGCCGCAGCAATTCTTTGCAACCACCACCAGCCGGGATTAACCCTACGCCAACTTCAACCAATCCCATATATGTTTCATGGTCGGCCACAGTATCCCAACCAGCCATGGTAAATTCCACACCACCACCTAACACACGCTGATGCGGAGCGGTAACAACTGGCTTGGGCGCATGTCGTAATTTGAAGGTCACTTCCTGCAACGCCCGAACGGACTGCTCCACTTGTTCCCACATACCTTGTGCGGCCGCAATGCCTATCATGGCAATGTTGGCGCCCACACAAAAATCTTGACCATTGTTGCCAATAACCAGAGCGTCAAAGTCAGTTTCCAGGCGTTCCAGAGCCCGGTTGGCCATCGCCACAATGTCGGCGTCAATGGCGTTCATCTTGGCGTGGAACTCAAGCAGCAGGACACCATCTCCCATGTCGTGCAGGCTGGCGCTTTCGTTACGTTCCAGTTCTTTGCCGCCAGCACGCAAGTCGCTGATGAGGATGACGTTCTTGTCTATTGGCTTGGGCTGGTAGGTTTTGGTTTGGAAATCGTAATAACGGCCGTTTTCATAGAAACTGGTATGCCCGGCAGCAAGCATTTCCTTCACCCATTCAGCCACCTCATAGCCAGCTGCTTCCATTTTTTCGGCCGTTTCTGCTACCCCCAACATATCCCAAATCTCAAACGGCCCCGCCTCATGGGCAAATCCCCACCGATTCGCCGCATCCACATCTGCAATACTATGAGCAATTTCCGGCGTCACATACGCGGCATAAGCCAGATTAAAATACAACGTCGCCCGTACATACTCCGCTGCCCGATCTTCATACGTCAGCAATGCACGCAAACGCTCCCCCAAATCTTCAATCTTCCGCACGGCCCCTACCGATTCAAAACGCGGCTTCTTGGGCGGCTCATATTCCATTGTCTCCGGGTTCAACACCCAAAATTCCCGCTTGCCATCCACCGTCACCTTTTTATAAAAGCCTTGACCTGTTTTGTTACCCAGCCACTTATTCGCCATCATCTTTTCATACAGGGCACTACTCTTTTCACCCCGCAAATATTCCCGATACTTATCATCGGGAATGGCCGGATACAAATTGCTATTCACATAATACATAACATCCAGCCCCACCAGGTCTGTCAGGCGAAAAGTAGCTGTCTTCGGACGGCCGATTAGCGGGCCAGTAATCGCATCCACTTCCTCAATGGTATAGCCATTCTGTAGCGCATACTCCACCGCATAAGAACCAGCCACCGCAATAAACCGATTGGCAATAAAATTGGGCGTGTCTTTACACACCACAACACCTTTACCCAACACATCACGCCCAAACGCAACCATAAAATCCAAAACCTCTGGGCTAGTATCCGGTGTTGGAATAACTTCCAGCAATTTCAGATAACGCGGCGGATTAAAGAAATGCGTCCCCAAAAAATGCGCACGGAAATCATCCGAGCGGCCTTCAGCAATTTTGTGAATAGGAATACCAGATGTATTACTACTGACAATACTCCCTGGCTTACGCACTTCTTCAATGCGTGCCATCAAAGCCTGTTTGGGTTCCAGCTTTTCAATAATAACTTCGATAATCCAGTCGCAATCGGCCAGCTTATCAAAGTCATCTTCCACATTGCCCAATGTAATCAATTCGGCACGGTCAGGGCGGGCCAGATTGGCCGGACGTGCCTTGGCCATGCGGTCAAACAAGCTTTTGACGATGCGATTGCGGGCAGCCGGATCATTTTTCTCCTCTTCGGTCAGATCCGGCGGCACAATATCCAGCAAAACAACGGGAATACCAATGTTTGCCAGATGGGCAGCAATTCCACCACCCATTGTTCCGGCGCCAACAATACCGACTTTTCGTATCGAAAATGTCATGGTTGTGCTTCTCCTGTGTATTGATAATGGTGTGAAAAGAAAGGGGAACCAGTTCTTTTCACGTTATTTTAGTTCATGTCGGGTATAACCAAGGATGCTGCGAGCCACAATTAGGGTGTTGATTTGTTTGGTGCCTTCGTAGATATCGTTAATTTTGGCATCACGCATCCATTTTTCCACGAGCCATTCGCGGGAGTAGCCTAATGGCCCTAATAATTCTACCGCTTTTTGGGTGATCCAGGTAACGGTTTCACCAGCACGTGCTTTACACATGCTGGCTTCGAGGCGATTGGAACGGCCGTATGCCATCACTGCTGCCGCTCGCAAAGTGAGCAACCAGGCTGCCCGATGTCGGGCTTCCATTTCCAACAAGTCTCGCTCAACGGCCGTTAACGCATGTTTGGGCTTGGTATAATCTACCACAATCCCTTCCTCAGCCAGCTTGTCCCGCGTAAATTCCAGAGCAGCGCGAGCAATGCCCATGGCACTGGCAGCCACCGCCGGACGGGAAGCATCAAATGTGCGCATCGCACCTTTGAAGCCTTTGGTGCTGCCATCTCGCTGCTGCACTTCCGGACTGCCCAAAATGTTATCGTAAGGAATACGGGCATTATTAAAGACAATAGCAGCTGTGTCGCTGGCACGGATACCCATTTTGTGTTCTTTTTTAGCAATGGTCACACCGGGTGTACCTGCCTCGACCACAAAAGGCTTCATACCAGCCCGCCCGGCAGAGGGATCGACTGTTGCCCATACAACAACAAAACCATCTGATTCTTCCAGTGCCAGACTACCGTTTGTACAAAAGATTTTTTCACCATTGAGTATCCATTCATTGGTTTCGGGGTCCAGAACGGCCGTTGTCCGAATGGCACTCGTATCCGAACCAGCTCCCGGCTCCGTCATGGCCATTGCTCCCCACTTCGGTTCACCTTCTGTGAACCGACGCAAAAACCGTTCCTTCTGTTCCGGCGTACCAACTGCCTCTACGGCAGCTCCACCCAATGCCGGGTCTGGCGTACTCAGGTAAAGACCAGCATCCCCCCAACTGAGCATCTCAATAATCATAATCAGGCGCAACACCCGATAATCCGGCCCTTCTCTTTTGGGTCGATCGCCATTCTTCTGCTTCTCAAATCGCTGGCGATACTGCTCCCGAATCACTGGCCACATAATCTGAATATATTCCACCGGCCGTTCATGTTCATGCTCGTCATAATAACGTGCATACTGACGCATGACCTGTTCGGCCACCATTTTGACCATCTGGAGTTCGTTTGTTATGAATTCTGGAATTTCAAAGCTAATCATGTTATCTTCTCCCACCTGTTACACAATTGCCAACCCGTCAAACATGGCAAAGCCCCGTGCATTACGTAGCCAAAGCTCGGCCGGATATTCTCGAATGTACCCATAGCCACCCAATGTTTGCACTGCCCGGTCGGCAACATCCAACACCCGATCATCCACGTAGGTTTTCATGACAGTGGCGGCGCGGGTAGCATCTTCACCTTTGTCCAACAGCCAGGCAGTTTCCCAAACCATCAAGCGGGCGGCATCCACATCCATGGCCATTTCGGCCAGCATAAAAGCAATAGACTGGCGATGTGCAATTGGTTCGCCAAACTGGACACGCTGTTTGGCATAGTCGCGGGCGTATTCAAAAGCAGCCTGGGCCATGCCCACAGCGGCGGCTCCCAAAGCAACCCGACTGTGATTGAGGATGCGGTTAAAGTCTATGCCGTGCTGTCCGCCAAGGCGATTTTCGGCAGGAATGCGGCAGTTGTCGAGGTGCAGGCGATAGGTGGGCAGGGCACGAATGCCCATGAGTTTTTCGCGATCGTCGTCAATGGTAAGGCCTTCAGTGTGGCGTGGGATAAGGAATGCCTGGGTTCGGCCGTTTTCGTTGGCATACACCAGCACCAGTTCGGCTTCGGCAGCCAATGGTACGTAAGCCTTGACGCCATTGAGTACATAATGACCATTCTCAGGAACGGCCGTTGTCTGCAAACAACGTGGATCATACTTGATAGTCGGTTCAGTCAGAGCGGCCGTCACTCGTGGTGGTGTCTCTCCACAAAACAGCGGCAAATATTGCGCCTTTTGCTCATTTGTACCTGCCAGCATAACAGGCACAGCTACCAGATTCGGGGTCAAAATCTGAAACGTCGTCGCCAGATCGCCCCAGGCAAACGCTTCCACAGCAACCGCCCCCGTCACCACCGAATATTCTCCAAAGCCACCATACTGCTCCGGGATAGTTGTCGGCAACAAACCAATTTCCCAACCAGCCTGAACGAGATCGGCCGGAATTTTGCCCTCTTCATCAGCATCACGAAAAACCTTTCGCACTCGCTCACGGGCAAAACGGCCGATTGCCTCCGTCAGCATCTTTTGTTCCTGATCTAACTCAAAATCCATCATTGCTTGCTCCTCGCAACTCCTTCTTTATGTAAAATGTTCTGTAAAGCAAACACATTTACGTTCTGGCCGGCATATACCTCACCACCCAGAAACAACACGCCCAATTCAACCCGTTGTTTGCAATGGCAAACCCCGAACAATCCGATCCGTCATACGTGCCACACGCACCATTGCCCGCACATCGTGTACCCGCACAATATCCGCGCCCCGATCAATCGCAATTGCCACCGTTGCGGCCGTCCCCTCCACACGTTCTTGCGGCGGCAAATCCAGTGTATAGCCAATGAAAGATTTGCGTGATGTACCTACAAGTATTGGACAACCCAGGGCGCGAAATTTATACAACTCGTTAATCAGCCTCACATTCTGGTCAACCGTCTTGCCAAAGCCAATACCGGGATCGATGATGATATGTTCCCGGCGCACGCCAGCCTTCAGGGCCAGGTCTATGCTGGCTTGTAGCTCCCGGGTAATGTCGGCAATGAGATCCGCATACTCGATTCCCACATATCGGCCGCCTAATCGTTTCTCCTGGGCAACGTTTTTGGGTTTGCTGCGGTTGTGCATGATGACAACAGGGCAATCAAATTCGGCAACAACAGCCGCCATTTCTGGGTCCATGCGCAGTCCCCATACATCATTTACCCAATCGGCACCCGCTTCCAGGGCAGCACGGGCTACGGCCGCCCGGTAGGTGTCCACAGAAATGGGGACGTTTACAGCTTGGCGCACGGCTTCGACAACGGGAATGACTCGTGCCAATTCTTCTTCGAGGGTAATGGGAGTGCTGCCGGGGCGGGTGCTTTCACCGCCAATGTCAAGAATGTCGGCGCCGTCTGAGACAAATTGGCGTGCCTGGGCGACTGCCTGGTTGATGACATTGGGCATGTTGAGCAGGCCATCGCCCGAAAAGCTGTCGGGTGTGATGTTGAGGATGCCCATGATGTAGGTTCGTTTGCCCCATTCAAAGAGGGGACGGGATGGTTTTGTGTTCAATTTTTGGCTCCTGGTTCTAATAAGGGTTGTGGCAAGCGGCGAATGGTATCGGGAGAAACGGCCGTTGCCATGTCTGCGATTTTTTGTCCGGTTTGCGGATGAATGAAGTCTGGAGCGATGTCGGCCAGCGGATAGAGGACAAATGCGCGTTCGCCAATGCGTGGATGGGGAATGGTTAGTGCGCTGTTTTGATAAATAAGGGTATCATAGAAGAGTAAGTCAATATCAATGAGGCGTGGTCCCCACCGTACGGTTTTTTCCCGGCCAAGTTCTTTTTCCAGTTGTTGGCAATAGGTAAAGAGGGTAATGGGATCGAGGGTCGTGGTGGCGGCAACGCAAATGTTGAGGAAGGGTGGTTGAGGAACAGGTCCCCAGGGGTCGGTTTCGTACACGGGTGAAACGGCCGTAATGGTTACATACCGCCGCAACCCTGCGATGGCTTGTTGGAGGTTGTGACGACGACGGCCAAGATTGGTTCCCAAACTAAAAAACAATTGACTCATGTTAAGAATGGTTGTAAAGGGATGAAGTACGAACCCTGTATGCAGAAGGTTTGCCCTTCAGTAATTGCTTGTTTTACCGCGAATAATGCGGTGCGTCATTACATTTTAGTTATAACACGTCGCGTCATGAAAGTCAATATACGGTTTTGGTTTTTGGTTTGTCTGCTGGGGATTGCCTGGAGTCATAATGGAAGGAGTTGGGCACAATCGGCAGAGACAGAAACAAAGACATTGGTTGTTATGCCGGGGGATACGTGGGTAGCGCTGGCGTGGCGTTTTGGGGTGGATGCAGAACAATTGTTGGCACTGAACGGCCGTATTAATCGAATGCAAGAACCGGCTATTGGGTCGGTGATACGTGTCCCAGCAAGAGAAGCGCGGCCAGGTGCATTGGTACGCACTTTGGGGATGGGGTGGTGGCAAACGGCCGTTTCTCAGGGACTCCCATTATGGACCATCGCCCTGACTAACGGGATGCGCCACCCTTTCATGCCCGCGTTATACCAGCCTTTGTTTCTGCCAGGTGGCACAATGCCCCCGCGTGATCTCCCAATTGGATTCCGGCAACTGACCGTCTCTCATGCACCGGCACACCCAGGCGAAGCAGTGGCTATACGTGGGGAACGGGAAAATGAGGCAGCGGTGCAAATGTGGCTGGGTTCGCAAGCCATGACGGTGGGAGAAAACGGCCGTTTTCTGGTTGGGCTTGCTGCCACTGGTGCGTTTTTGGGCACAGCCGCCCCCGAATTAGCCATCCAGCCAGCCCATGCTCCCCTTTGGGTACAGCCCTGGCAGTTTACCGATAAGGAATGGACATTTCAACAAATCACCCTCACCGGCTCAGCCGCACAAATCGATCAGGAATCCATCCGGCAGGAAAGAGAGCGGCTGTTTGCCATTTGGGAAACCAAAACGGCCGTTCCCCACTGGCACACCCCCTTCCAACTCCCCATCACCAACTACCTGGAAATCAGTTCGTACTACGGCGCCCGCCGCTCATATAATGGTGGTCCATATGCCACCTATCACGAAGGCGTTGACTTCAGCGCATATGGCGGCACACCCGTTTACGCCCCAGCCACAGGTCAGGTCGTCGTCGCCGAATTCCTGTATGTGCGCGGCGGCACAGTCATTATTGATCATGGCCTGGGCGTTTACTCTGGCATGTACCACATGTCCAGCATTACCGTTGCTGCTGGTGACAACATAACAACCGGGCAGCAAGTTGGCACAGTTGGTACAACCGGCCTTTCCACCGGCAATCATCTCCATTGGGATTTACTGGTCAATGGCACATGGGTAGATGGATTGGCCTGGTTGGAGCAGGATATGGCTTGCTGGATTCTGGCCGGACTCAATGAGCCGTGCCGCTAATCCTCCTCCTCTTCGGCAGCAATTGATTCCAAAAAATCAATCACTGCATCATTAAACTCATCTGGTTGTTCCAGGTTGGGCAAATGCCCGGCATTTTCCAGCACCACAAGGCGCGCATTGGGAATGGCATCACGCATCGCTTCGGCCTCTGCCAGGGGGACAATCTGGTCATGGCGGCCATGAATAATTAGAGTGGGAACATCAATTTGAGCCAGCGTAGGTGTGGAATCGGAGCGGTCACGCATAGCGGCCAGTGCCCCAATTGCGCCATCAACAGAAGTGTGGCTCATCATTTCACGCACAAACTCAACAAGCTCAGGGTCGTTTTCATAAGTTTGGGGAGCAAACAGTTTGGGAAGCATGGCATCTACAAGTGGCTGAATGCCTTGCTGGCGAATCGTTTCGGCCATGCGGTCACGGTTTGCTTTACCTTCGGCCGAATCGGCCGTAGCGCGTGTGGCTGTCAGGATAAGTCCGGCCACATAGTCCGGGAAACGACGATACAGCTCAAAAGCGATGTATCCGCCCATTGAAAGGCCACAAACAACAGCAGGACGGGTAATGCCCAGAAAATCGAGTAAACCCGTACAATCTTCGGCCAATTGTTGCATGGAATAAGGTGGAGGCGTCGCATCAGAACGGCCGTGTCCCCGCAAATCTGGCGCAATCACCCGCGCCACATCATCCAGATCTTCCAATTGCAACTCCCACATCGCCCCACTCAACGGGAACCCGTGAATCAACAACAACGGTATCTGATCACACGTATCCTGAAATGCCAATGTAAAATCAACTTCATCATTCATATATCTTCTCCTTGCCAAAATGTAAACAAATCACCAATAGACTGACGCAAATAATTGCGATGAATCGCCTCACCAATTACTGGCGCAACCGAAAGCACCGTCAAATTTGGGGGACAACGATCTGGTGGCCGTAACACCGTATCCGTCGTCACAATTTCTACAATTTGCGGAATCCCTGACAACCGTTCAATAGCCGGCCCCAAAAACAAACCATGCGTACAAATCAACGTTATTGTCTTAATACCGCTATCCACCAGCAAATGACTTAATTCCACTACCGAGCCAGCCGTTGCAATCTCATCATCATACACCAGCGCATGTTCAAAACCGCGAACCTGACGACGAATCATACCACCAATACGAACATCTGTATCAGAAATTCGCTCCTTGTTGGCAGTAGCAATATGCATCCCCAAATGGGCCGCAAATCGGGAAGCAGATTTGGCACGTCCCATATCTGGCGCAACCACAATTGTCTTGTAAGGATCAAGATTTTTTTGACGGAAATAGTCCACAAACAGCGCACGAGCAGTCAATGGATCGGCCGGAATGCTAAAAAAACCATGAACCTGTGGCGAATGCAGCGTCATGGTCATCAAGTGAGTCGCGCCGGCAGTCGCCAGTAAATCAGCAATAAGACGCGCTGTGATAGAAATACGGGGAGCATCTTTTTTATCGGAACGGGCGTAAGAAAAATAGGGAATAATGGCATGAATTTCTCGTGCCGCGGCACTTTTGGCAATGTCAAGCATCATAAGCAGTTCCAGCAAATGATCGCTGACTGGTGGTGTGAGCGATTGAATGATGAAAACTGCTCGTCCCCGCACACTGGCGCCGAGTTGAACAAATAGATTATCGTTACTAAAGCGGGAGACATGGGTTTTTTCCAGGGGGACATGGAGATAATCCGCAATGCGGGCAGCCAGTTCGGGGTTGGAACGGCCGCTAAAAATACGAATATCTGTCGGGTCAAGTAATGGCTCTAACTCGTTCATGACACATCCTCAAAACGGGCAGAAACGCGCAATGCCTGTGCCAACCGATGTTTGTAAAGCGAGCGGGGAATTTCAATCGCACCAAACCGGCTTAAATGATCAGTCAGAAACTGGATATCCAACAACATATATCCTTGTGTTCTTAACCGCTCTACCAAAAACACCAGGGCGACTTTGCTGGCATCACGCATCCGGCTAAACATACTTTCTCCAGCAAAAAAGCCATTGATAGCTACACCATACAATCCACCTACCAATTGACCATCGTGCCATGCTTCTACGCTATGAGCAAAACCAATTTGGTGTAACTTGATGTAGGCGTCCATGATTTCTGGGCTAATCCAGGTCTGTTCTCGACCTGGGGCTGGTGCGGCACATTCAGTAATTACTTGAGCAAAAGCCGTATTAATCCGAATGTCAAACTTCCTCTTTTTGAGTGTGCGCCGCAGTGAGCGAGGAATGTAAAAGGAATCGAGTGGTAAAATGGCACGCGGGTCGGGATCGTACCAGTAAATTTGTCCGTCTTCGTGGGCCATAGGAAACATTCCCTGGCAGTAAGCTGACAACAGTAAGTCAGGTGTTAACTGCATAGTTTTATTGTAACATATCTGGGCATAGGGCGTATAATGCCTGGAAAATATTCAGGAGTTTTCTCCTTGAGGAGCAGAAGAGGGTTTTATGTATGATCTGGCAGCGTTGAGAGAAGCGGAGTTTCCTATTACTCGTGATTATGTTTATCTGAATTATGCCAGTATTGCGCCATTACCAGAGTGTACGCGACGGAAGATGGCATGGGCATTGTCTCGTTTGGCTGAGCAGCCGATTAATTTCTGGATTGATGAAGCGAATGAAATGCGCGCTTATTTTCGGAAGGTGGTGGCGGATTTCTTGAATGCACGCTCGGCTGATGAAGTTGTGCCAGTGCCGACAACGGCAACCGGGATCAATTTGGTGGCGCAGGCTATTCCCTGGCAAGTGGGGGATAATGTGGTGTTTTGTGAGGTGGAGTTTCCGGCGAATGCGTATCCGTGGCTGAATTTGCGCCGAGATGGGGTAGAGGTGCGGCTGGCAACGGCCGTTTCCGGGGGGCTCTCTCTGGCTACCCTGGAACCATTCATTGATCACCACACCCGCGTCCTTGCTGTCAGCGCCCTGCAATTTTTCTCTGGTCACCGTACAGACCTGGCCACACTAGGACAATTTTGCCGCGAGCATAATATTCTCTTTGTTGTAGATGCTATCCAGGCCATTGGTCATATCCCCATTGACGTGCAAGCCATGCAGATTGATGTTCTGGCCACAGGCGGCCAAAAATCTCTCATGGCTGCACCTGGTAATGGATTTCTGTACGTGCGGCAAGAAGTAGCCGCAGGATTGCATAGTCGCTTTATTGCTGCCAATGCCGTCCGAGATTATGAGCACTGGCTTCATTATGACCTGACACCACTGCCCGGTGCCCAACGCTTCACATTGGGTACGCCCAACCTGTCTGGCATGTATGGTATTATTGAAAGCATCAAACTGATTGAAAAATTGGGGCGAGCGGCTATTGACCAACACACCAGCCAACTTACGGCGGAAATCGGCCGTTTGTTACAGCAAGCCGGCTACGACATTATCACCCCATTACAACCAGGAAAGTATGGGCCAATTCTCACCTTTCGCACCAACCAAACACCAAAAGAAACAGATGCCCTGGTACAGGCACTGCGCGAACACAAAATTAGCGTTGTCAAACATCTAAACGCTGCTGGAGAACCACACATTCGGATCTCATTTCACTGCTACAACACAATGGAAGATGTGGCGCGTTTTATGCATGTATGGCGAAAACTGGCTCCGTCCACCTCTGGCCGACAAAAGTAACCACCCAAACTCTGTTGGCGTGCTCATTTATAAGCCAACGCAGGTTCAATACGGCAGACACTTTCCCACCATTGGCGAATCCGTCCCCCCACAGGCCGCCCTACAATTTGTTCCATCTCGTACACCACCTGCCACAAAGCATCAAAATCAACACCTGTGCCCAAACCCATCTTGTAAGCCAAAAACACCAGGTCCTCTGTGGCCAGATTACCCGCAGCACCGGGTGCAAAAGGACAACCGCCCAACCCACCAACACTGGAATCGAAAATTCGCACACCAGCCTGTAATGCAGCCGTCGCATTGGCCAACCCTAATGCCTGAGTATCATGTAAATGTACCGCCAGTTTGTTTATATCCAGGCGACGGCCTAAATCTTCTACCAGACGGCCGACTTCCAGCGGGTGGGCATGACCAATGGTATCTCCCAAAGCCAGTTCATCCACCCCCATTGCCCACACTTCTTCCGCAACTGCAATGGTTTTGTGTGGGGGAACTGGTCCTTCAAAAGGGCATACCCAGGCGGTGATGAGATAAACGCGCGTCCAGACGCCATCTCGTCGTGCCTGTTCCAGCAAGCTGCGGGTAATATTAAGTGCCTGGCGGGTGGACATGCGGGTATTTTTCTGGCTCATGGTTTCGCTAACGGCCACACCAAAGGCCATGTGGCGACATCCAGCAGCCAAAGCGCGATCGTATCCTTTCTGATTAAACACAAGACCAACAAAGTTTATGCCTTTGTCACCGTGTTTTTGCAGGGTAGCTCGCATTACTGCGTCGGCATCAGCCATTTGGGGGACGGCTTTGGGGTGAACAAAGCTGGTAACTTCGATATGACGCAGCCCGGCTTTGACCAGGCCGTCTATCAGGCGGAGTTTTTGCTCGGTTGTAACGGCCGTTGCCTCATTTTGCAGGCCGTCACGGGGTCCAACTTCGTAAATTTTCAGATAATCACTCATAATTGGTTCAGTTGGGAACTGTTTTGGAAATAGTGTCTATACAGTGCACAAAACCGGTTCTCAATAACGGCCGATTTTGGGATCGACTTGCACAGCGTAAGCGTCGATTCCACCAGCCATACTAAACACATTTTGCCAGCCGTGATGTTGCATCCAGGCCACCACTTGTGCACTACGCACGCCATGATGACAAAACACAACAATTTCGGCCGTTTTATTCTGACGAACCACCTCTGGCAATGCAGCAATTCCCTGCTCAGCCAGCAAACTCATCGGCACAAGCAATGGTTCATCACCCAGCGTCGCATACAACAATTCTGCTGGCTCTCGCACATCTATTAAATAAAACTGATCGCCACGTGCCAGCTTTTGGGCAACTTCTTGCACGCTGATTTCTGGCACACGATGCCCAAACATGCTGTGCCTCCTTATTATGTCGCTCGCCACATGGCAAGCACAAGCAACAACCAACCGGCTAAAAAGGCAAGACCACCCAGTGGCGTAATAGCCCCCAGCCAGCGGACACGGGTTAACACCAGTAAGTACAAACTACCGGAGAAGATAAAAATACCAGCGAGAAATAGATAGCCAGCCCAATTCACAAAACTGATCGCCCATTTTTGGCCAGCCCAGGCAACAATAAACAACGCCAAAGCATGAATCATGTGGTAACGAACGGCCGTATCATACGTGCCAGCCAGTTCAGGATAGCGTGAAAAATAATCTCGCAATCCATGCGCCCCAAACGCGCCGGCAGCAACTGCCAAAAACATCAGCCCTGCACCAAAACCAGTAAAAAATCTATCCATCGTTCGCGTCTTCACTCCTTTCCAACTCAATAACTTCCGCTTACGAGTATAACCGATTCAACCCAGCCTGACTTGTCCTTTCAGCAAAATCTCACCCGCTATCCGCCTCATTCACCCTGCCCAGTGCGCGTGCCACATGGTGTACCAGCCTTTCCGCAATAACCGTCTTGCTTTGCATGGGAATTTCCTCCACCACACCGGCCGAGCTGAGCAGTACCACCTGATTGGTATCGCTGGCAAATCCAGCCCCCGGTTGCATCACATCATTGACAGCAATAAAGTTCAATCCCTTACGCCACAGCTTCTGACGGCCGTATTCAAACGCATTATGAGTCTCGGCAGCAAAGCCCAAAGTCACCAACGGATAACCTGTTTTTTCCCGTTGTGCCTTCACCGCCGACAAAATATCCAGCGTCACTTCCAGACCAATCGCCAACCCCCATTCCTCATCCATTTCTGTTTTCTTGATTTTCTTGTCAGACCGAGCGCCTGGCCGAAAGTCAGCCACAGCCGCCACCATGAAAAGTGCATCCGCATCTTTGACGGCCTCCAGAACAGCCTCACCCATTTCCTGCGTGGTTTCTACCTGAATGAGGGTAACACCCAGAGGAATGGGTTCAAACACAGGGCCACAAATCAACGTGACACGTGCTCCGGCATCTAGCGCGGCCTGTGCCACAGCCAGCCCTTGCTTGCCTGTGGAGCGATTGCTGATAAAGCGCACAGGGTCAATCGGTTCGCGGGTTGGACCAGCAGTCACCACAACGTGCCGTCCGGCCAGAGGGCCATTTTGGGCCAGGGCCAGGCGAGCATGTGCCAGCAATTCCATTGGTTCCAGCATTCTGCCCAAGCCGGTTAGCCCAGAAGCCATGCGGCCTTTTGCCGGACCGGCAAAAATTACACCCCGCTCCTGAAGCAAATGAACGTTGTTCTGGGTAGCTGGATGTTCATACATGCCGCCATCCATAGCAGGTGCGATGAGTAGTGGCGATCGGGCAGCCAGTGCGGTGACGGTGAGCAGGTTGTCGGCCAGGCCGTGTGCCAGTTTGGCGATGGTGTGTGCTGTTGCTGGTGCAATGATGAGGAGATCGGCCGTTTCGCCCAAATTGACGTGCGCCACGTGCGTTTCCAGTTGCCACATATCGGTATAAACGGGACGTCCGGTGACAGAACGGAAAGCAAGGGGTGTTACGAATTTCTGGGCAGCTTCAGTCATGATCACATCAACCTGTGCGCCCGCCTGAGTAAGTTTAGAAGCCAGGTCAACAGATTTGTAGCAGGCTATTGAGCCTGTTACGCCGAGTACAATACGTTTATTTTGAAAGAGAGTTATTGGTTCCATAACATTAAGTGTAAAGCGGTTCAGGTAAAGCGCAAGCAAATGAGTGTTTCCAGAGTAAGCAAAGTGCCTGTTTGGGTCTGTTTGGGCAAGGGTTATAATTTTGCGGATATATCATTGAGTGATCGTTTGGTATGGAATAAAAAATTATTGAAGCTAAGGGGTAAACAATGCAAAATCGCCGATGGCAACCAGTTTTGCGGGTATTGTTTGTTGGGTTGGTGTTATTTGGGGTAAGTTGGTGGCAATACGGCCGTTTTTCCATCAGCCGCGTTCAGGTCGCCGTAGCCAAAGGCAAAGCCATGATGGATATGGCCGCTTTTGCTGCCCCGCCGCTAAATGTCCCCCAAATTCAGCAAATAGCCCTGAACAATCTGACACTGGCCAACAAACGCCTCACCAACAATACCCTCTTTGTTAATGCACAACCGCTTACCCCAGGCGAAGCCCGCCCCTGGCAAGATGCAGGGTGTGGAGAACAACCTTGTGCCCTGACTGTGTTTTACGACACAGCGAATGGGGGCACAGTCAATGCCATTGTTAACCTGGCTACCGAACAGGTTGTAGCCAGCTGGTCTGATCCATTGGCGCGACCAGCCGGAAGTAGCTATCTGCTGGACAAAGCGTTTGCCATTGCTGCCAACGATCCGCGTGTTCGTTCTGTGTTGGGTGATATTGGCACGGCCGATCCTGCCATGATTCCTATGTCTGGCTGGCTGATGGATGATGCGTGTAGCCGACAATGGTGTGTTGACCTGACGTTTCATGATCCGGCGGGAAGCGGCCGTATTTTCCATGTCTTTGTCAACATGCAGACGGAACAAGTCGCCCGTACTTTTTACACACGTGGCCGTCCGAATTTGGCTGTTACGCTACCCAACCCCCAACGCAACGCCTACACCAATGGCTGCCATGAACAATACGGCTGGGAAGTGTGCTGGGAAATGACGGCTCACGATGGTGTTCTGTTTCGCGATGCCCGTTTTAAGGGCAAACTGATCTTCTCCAGTGCCAAAATTGGTCAAATTGAGGCATGGTATCCCAGTTGGCCGGGCGGTTACCGGGATGAAATCGGGTTTGCGGCATCAGTCCCTCCTTTTGGCGATACGCTTATCAACGATCTGGGAGAGGGATTTGAGGTTCGTCAGTTGTTTACAGAGTTTACTCACTGGCCAAACTGTATCTGCTGTTACCGATATGAGGAAATTATCCGCTTTTTTGCTGATGGATCGCTGGAGTTTCGGTTTGTATCACATGGGCCAGGCTGTGATGATTTGTCCATTTATCGGCCGTTCTGGCGGATTAATCTCGATCTGGGTGGTGCAGAAACTGACTCCGTTTGGCTATGGGAAGGAACAACCTGGGAAGAAGTAACAACGGAAACAGAAATACATCCATTTGTGGATATGCGTTCGCCAGAAGGTGACCGGTTGGCTACATTTGACGGTGACCTGAATTACCGCTGGTTTATGGAGCGCACCGATCCCCTCGGGCTGGATGAGGCGTATGTGTTTCTGCTGCACAATCGGGAAACTGAAGGAGAGGGGCCAATTGTAACTGGTCCTGGTGACACATACCAGCCACCCCGCCAATGGCTGGATTCTGAACCAGTATCTGGAGAGGATATTACTCTTTGGTTTGTGCCGCTTCTAAAGACGAAGAAGGGTGGCCCCTGGTGGTGTATGCCTGATCCGGAGCCGGGAATTAATCAATGTGAAGCAGTATTGCGCGGGGAACCGGGTGAGGAATTGCGACAACCGACAGCAGAAGAATTGGCGGAAATGGAAGGAACAGCAACGGCCGTTTCCTCCCCCACGCCCATCGCTACACCCATGCCTACCCCAACTCCCCGCCCTATCGAAGGAAACACACCAGAAGAAATCATTCTCAATTCCGGTTGTGGCGCATGTCACCAGATAGGCGCACTGGGAGAAGCCGGTAAAGTTGGCCCCGATTTGTCTAACATCGGTACAATAGCCAGCGAACGCATACCGGGAATGTCAGCCGCAGACTATTTGCG
>RFGV01000310.1 GCA_003696605.1 Chloroflexota bacterium
CCATTACCCCATCTCCAACCAATACACCAACCAGCCTGCCCATCTTTGTGCCAACACTAGCCATTACAGGTACACCAGAGATCAGCGAAAGCGTTCCCACCCCTGCCACGGCCATCCCTACCCCTGTACCAACTTTTGAAGTACCAAAAGGTACAATCAATATCTTGTTGTTGGGCAGCGATGCGCCACTTAGTACCGGCGATACTCGTACCGACACAATCATCATTGTCGCCATTAACCAGGATGGACCCACCGCCTCTATCCTTTCTATCCCTCGCGATCTCTATGTGTATATTCCTGGTTGGACAATGAACCGAATCAATACAGCTCTAGCCCATGGATCGGCTATTGGCTATCCTGGTGGTGGCATTGGTTTACTCAAACAAACCATTCTTTATAATTTTGGTATTCCCATTCACTATTATGCACGCGTAGACTTTGAAGGTTTTAAAGAGATTGTGGATGCAATCGGTGGCGTTGAAATTAGTGTAAGCTGCGAATTTAAAGACTGGCGGCTCAAATCACCAGAACTTGATCCACAAGATGAAAATAACTGGGAAGTATATACACTGGAGCCAGGTATTTACCATATGGATGGTGATCTGGCACTCTGGTATGCTCGCTCCCGCCTGATGTCCAATGACTTCGATCGCGGACGCCGGCAACAACAGTTATTGCACGCCATTTTTAATCAGGGTGTCGATCTAGGACTGATTTCACAAATCCCGACATTCTGGAATGTTTATCGGGAGAAAGTGGACACCGACCTGGATATCGGCCGTATTCTTCAGTTAGCAACACTCGCCCCTGCCATCCGCGAAAACGGCATCCAACACCTATATCTGGCAGGCAAAACCCAATCATGGACTACCCCTGAGGGTGCATATGTTCAGCTTCCCATTTGGGAAGGAGACAACAAAATGAAAGAAACCTTCTCACGCCTTTTCCGCCCACCGTCACTAAGTCGCGCCAACCATGCCCCTATCTTCGTTGAAGTCATCAACACCACCAACAACCCAGATCTGGCACGTTTGGCTGCAGACAATTTAGCCTGGTACGGGTTCATCCCCGTCATCAGCCCGGACAAACCAGACGAAAACTCCCAGACCCGCCTTATTTACTACGGACCCAATTTTAAAGGTTCATACGATTGGCTTATTAGCTGGGTTTTTGGCATGAGCAAATCGGATATTGAGTTGGTAACAGATAATGAAGCATACCCCTATAACTATCAAGTTTTTTTGGGAAATGATTATGATCCGTGCTTGCCAGAGCTTTATGCGCCACAGCTATTTCTTACTCCATAAAACCACAAAGCACCCTGTTCAGATCAACCACCCAATTACACAGGACATCAAGAGATTTTCCTGATTGAACTGTCGTGCAGATGCCAAACTGTTTGTATATCCATACCACTTGCTTTCTGGCAATTCTACCCATGTACCCTCCCGCCATACATTTTGCCACACTCCATACAATCATTGCCCAATCTGATATTACTGGGCATAATTCCCAAATCCACCGCAACAGGAAAGGCACCGACGTGTTTTAATCAACGCAACCATAATTTACCAACCCTTTTATTAACTCGCGTGGGAATTATCCCAACCTGGCATAATCAAGGAGGAGAAGGTGAACGATAAGCGCGAAATCTTCGGCTGGACAATGTACGATTGGGCAAACTCCGCCTTTAGCACGACAGTTGTAACAGCCCTACTTGGTCCCTATATCTTGGCACTGGGCAAAGCCAGCCCCACCCCGATTAATTTGTTTGGAATTGAAATCGAACCCGCAGCTGTTTTTCCGTTTAGCAGTTCTCTTTCCGTATTATTACAAGTATTATTTCTTCCCCTATTGGGCACAATTGCAGATTACACCCATCTTAAAAAGAAAATGATGATGGGTTTTGCCTATGTGGGTGCAGCAGCCACTATTCTTCTCTTTTTGGTACGAGAAGATTTTACCCTGGGTGGTGCAAACGGTGCTGTCTTGTTTGGCAGTCTGTTGTTTATCATTGCTAACTTGTGTTTTGGTGCAGCTGTCGTGTTTTACAACGCATTTTTGCCAGAAATTGCCTCACCAGACCTTCGAGATGATGTGAGTTCGCGCGGGTTTGCTTATGGCTACCTGGGAGGTGGTTTATTGCTGCTAGCCAATCTGGGGCTCTTGAGCCTGATGGAAGATACAGCATTGGCGGTAAGAATTAGTTTGGCCAGTGCCGGTGTATGGTGGTTGGTGTTTACTTATCTGTTTCCTCACAAACGACTCAAGCAGCGCGCCCCCTCACGTCAATTACCTGAAGGTTCGACTTTATTGTCACATGGCATTCGCCAAATTGCCCGCACTTTGCGAGAAATGCGGGAAAAATATCCGGTTACCTTGCAGTATCTCATTGCTTATCTGATTTATAATGATGGTATTCAAACGGTAATTGTGGTGTCCACATCGTTTGCCGCAGATGAATTGGGGGTGGAAAGTCAAACTTTGTTGTTATTGGTTTTGATGATTCAGTTTATTGCTTTTGGTGGCGCATTGGCTTTTGGGCAGTTGGCACGACGAATTGGAGCCAAGCGGGCAGTGATGCTGAGCCTGGTGCTTTGGTCGGTGGTTGTGATTTATGCTTACGCTTTTCTATATACAACAACACAACTTTTTGTTCTGGGGGCTATTGTCGCATTGGTTCTGGGGGGGTCTCAGGCTTTGAGTCGTTCGCTTTTCTCGCAAATGATTCCGCAAGATCATGAGGCGGAGTATTTTGGATTTTATGAGGTGAGTGAGCGGGGAACTTCCTGGATTGGTCCGCTGGTATTTGGTTTGGCAGTGCAGTTAACAGGATCGCAACGGGTGGCGATTATTAGCCTGATATTGTTCTTTGTGCTGGGGTTGGCTTTGTTGGTGCGGGTCAATGTGCGACAGGCGATGTTGGATGCTGGACATGATCCGACAGGGGTAACCCTGTAAATGGTGTGGCAAGGTTGGATGAACAGGGTGGGCTGGATGTGGTGACCAACGGCCGTTTCCCCTCGCCGGCACAAAAGCATGTCCATATCTTTTTTATGGATGGTGTCGGGCTGGGAGCTCCAGACCCGGCTACCAACCCGTTTGCCACAGCCCAGATGCCACACCTGACCGCCCTGCTAGGTGAAAACTGGTATCTGGCACAAAACGGCCGAATTGTCACGCCTCGTGCCACCCTCATCCCCACCGATGCCAATCTGGGGGTAAACGGCCGTCCTCAAAGCGCCACTGGCCAGGCCACCATCCTCACCGGGCGCAACATTCCCAAACTCATTGGGGAACACTACGGCCCAAAACCCAACACCATCATTGCCAACCTTATCCGTCAGGGTAATCTGTTCCAGGAAGTCGTTCAGGCTGGTGGACACGCTGCCCTCATCACACCCTACCCCCAACAATACTTCGATGCCATTACCAGCGGCAGGCGACTTTACTCGGCTGTCCCATTGGCAGCTACCAGCGCCGGATTGCCCCTGATGACCGCCGACAACCTGAAAAACGGCCGTGCCGTCAGTCCCGGCTTTACCGGTCAAGGATGGCATACCCATCTGGGCTATACCGACATCCCCCTTCTCACCCTGGAAGAAGCTGGCCGTCAAATCGCCACCATCGCCCGCACCTGGCACTTCAGCTTCTTCGAGCATTGGCCCAGCGACCGTAGTGGGCATCGGGGTACACTCCAACAAGCCGTCCATCACCTGGAAATTATAGACACCGTTTTGGGAAGCCTCCTGGAACATTGGAACGACAACCACGGCCTGTTAATTATTACTAGCGACCACGGCAATATCGAAGAAAAACACCATCGTCAGCATACCACCAACCCTGTTCCTACCATCCTGGTAGGCAATGGCCACCAACAACTGGCTAACCAAATCAAAGACCTGACAGATATTGCCAAAGTTGTGCGTCAATGGCTGGGACTACCTACCCCATCCTGGCCTTAAGTGGTGCTGTAACATTGAATCAATAAGTTAACCTGTAAGAAGAATACAAGTTACTACAAAAATTTTTGAGAAAACCTTATCGAATACAAAGAGGAAACCATGCCAATTACATCCGAAGAGTTCCGAAATGCCCTGCGTCATTTTCCATCTGGTGTCACCATCGTAACGATCAAAGCAGCCAACAGTGAAGTTCCCCACGGCCTCACTGTTTCGGCATTTGCTTCTGTTTCGCCCGATCCACCGCTAATTTTGGTGTGTATTGATGAACGGGCATCCGGTCATGCGCTTATGCAGCAAGAAGGCACAGTCTTTGCCGTGAATATTCTGGCTGAAGAGCAATCGGAATTGTCTAATCGGTTTGCGTGGATAAAAGATGAAGATCGATTTGCGGTTGGTGATTGGGAAACGGCCGTTACTGGTGCTCCCATCCTCAAAAACGCACTCGCCTGGCTCGACTGCACCATCTACCAACGCTGTCGTGCCGGTACCCACACCATCTTCATCGGTGAAGTTCAGGCCAGCAGCGTTCCCCGTCCCGATGAACCACCCCTTATTTACTGGAATCGAGGCTACCGTCGTCTGGCCCGAAAAGATCAGCCTGGCGATTAACCGTCTGGCGGTTCATTTCACCGATTGTTTTTAGGGATGAACCGCCAAACCTTACCCACCAATTCAACTGTGCTGGCCTTCAATCAAGCCCATCAGCCGACACATCTTCCAATCCCACAGCCATCAGATATCCTCTGGCTCGTTCTGTCAATGGATACCGATTCACCAATGCCCAAAAGTCTGGGCCATGATTCGCCTCTTCCAGATGTGCCAGTTCATGCACAATCACGTAATCCAGCACCCAATCGGGCATCCTGGCCACGCGGTGACTAATACGGATTGTACCTTTGGCCGGTGTGCAACTGCCAAATCGGGTATTCTGATTGGTAACAAAGCGAATAGACTGCCACTGTAAACGGCCGTTAAAATACTTCTCATTCAATGCCTGTGCCCGTGCCGCCAAAGCTTCATCCGAAAGTGGGCCTCGTCGTACCCGGCGCTGCATACGGGCTTGCAACTTCTCCACTATCGGTTGTAACTCCGCCTCACTCATATTCGCTGGCGCCCGCACCACCAACACCCCATTTTTTAATTCCGCACTCACTGTCTTGCGCCGTCGTGTACTGCGAATAATCTCTATTGGCCAGGTTGTTTTTCTCGTCATTTCATCACTCACTATCAGGTTGCCAACGTTGATAGTCAGCCATTGTATCCAAATCCCACAAAATAGCTTCATCTGTTGTTTCTACCAAATACAGTTCAGCCGCATAGCGCTGCAACAAGGCACGTGGCTGTTCACCCGGCGGCAAGTTAAGCAACGCCTCAAAGTATGGCCGCCCAATCAATACCGGATTGCCGCGACGCCCTTGATATACCGGCGCAATTAATTCACCTGCCCCTTCCCAATAGGCTGTCAACAACTGGTTGATGGTCTCTGGCGCTATCATTGGTTGATCGCCCAATACCACCAACACAGCTGAAACCAGCGGGGACAATTGCCTGACGGCCGTTTTGAGTGACGAAACCATCTCCCCTTCTGCATATGCCGGATTGTAAACCACATATCCCCCTTCAGCTGTAACGACTTCCGCCACTGCCGCCGCCTCATGACCCGCTACGACCAACCAGTCATGCACCTCACTCGCTTTCACCTGACGGATAGTCTGCCCCAGCACAGTGGTTTGCCCCCAGGGAAGTAACTGTTTGGTTTGGCCCATGCGTTTGGCCTGCCCAGCAGCCAGAATAACGGCCGTTACCCGACGCTGAACCTCCCAGATCGGCCGTTTTGATTGCGCCGCACCAATTACTACCTGCTCAATTCGCTCACTCTGCAAGCAATCACGGGCGATCATGCGCGCCCATCGTCTCTGTTCGGCCGTTTCCACCTTGTTAATAAACGGAATCACCCGTGCCAACTCAGGCACCCCCTTTAGCCCCCCTTGAGGGTGGGTAAGCAAACAGCCAATTTCAGACGGAGTGAGTCGTGCTCCAGGCGACCATTCCTTGCCCAAAATTTTACATAATATTTCAGGACGATGAGCCACATCAGCAATACGGCCGTTTAAGGCATCAATTCCTACCACCGGCACAACCAGCGTCGCCTCCGGCGGCACAACCGGCTCATGAACAGCCGGCGCTTTCACTGGCCGCATACGTGAACCATCCGCCTCCACCAGCACCAGGTCCGCACATCCATCTGTCAAAAATCGGGCAGGAAGTGCAGGCGACACACCAATTGCCTTGTCACCACTTACCGGACCTACAACCAGACAATGCCCAAAACGGTCCAGGGCAGAGACAAGTTCAGCCTGAAAAAACACAAATTGGGCATCCGTTGTCTCTTCAGGGGAAATAGACAAAACAATCGGAGCATGTCTCATTTGTGTGGCAAAAATTCGAGTGGTGGTAGTGGTCACAACTCGCCCCCGCCATGCCTGCGCCAGAGCAAACATCAGGGATGTCTTACCACCTCCCCCCACAAAAGCCACCAAATCAGACGGTTGTAAACGAAATGCGTGGGGGAATGTCCAGTCAGGTTTCATTTTGGGCTTTGCGATTAAGCCAGGTGAGGATGGCTTCCAGCACACCACCACCAACAGCAAGTGCTTTGTCGGAGATGGTAAAACAGGCTGCCCGATCGTTACGGGGGTCAATATCTCCGATTTTCAGGCCAGCGGCAACGGCCGTTCCTGACGCAATCAATCCTCGCACCACCCCCGCAAAAGGAGCCACCACCGGCATACTGGATACAACCCCCAACTGTTCTCCGGTAACAACCTGATCGCCAATTTCCTTGTGCCACACCACCACACCCGGTACAGGTGCCCGCAACACTCGTTCGGCCCCCTTGCCGGCTACAATCCCCGGCGTTCCGGTGTTGGGCAGTGCACACCCATGCCAGATAACTCGCCCCAACGTGTGTCCTCTCATCGTTTCAATAACTGCATGACAATCAACACCTGCTGTAAAACCCGGCCCTAAAGCAATGACCAGATCCGCCTGATCCATTTGCGTATCTATGTTCCGCTTGGCCATACGCGCATCAACAAGAATAGAAAAGGGTAAATCAGCAGGTAATTGGGGAGAGATCAAAACAGGAATAATGCCCTGCTGAGCTAACTGTTGGGCTTTATCTGAGGTTGGCACCAGTTGACCATGCAACTCTTCTATTTGAATACGCCCTTGCAAAACGGCCGTTGCCAGCGCCACATTTCGCCGTACGACCAACGGCCGTTCCAGCTCCGTCACCATCACCGGAAACCCGGCCTTATGCAATCGGTAAGCAACCCCAGTTGCCAGGTCGCCCCCACCTCGAATAAGCACTGGATAACTGGCAAAAATCATATCCACCTAGCTAATGCCGTGTTCACGCAATTTCTGAACAACTCGATATGGTGTTAGCGGCAACTCATCAAACCAGACACCAGTCGCATCGTGAATAGCAGCCACAATCGCAGGCGCCAACGGCATAAACGGCATCTCAGCCATTCCGCGGGCACCCCATGGCCCCAACGGATCAGGATACTCCAGGATCACCGAATCAACACGATCTGGAATATCCTTAATACCAGGAATCAGATACTGGCTCAGGTAGGGATTCTGGATTCGGCCGTTTTTCACCTGCAAATTTTCCATCACAGCATACCCAAAAGCCTGCACCACAGCCCCTTCAATCTGCCCTACCACCAGTTTAGGATTCAACGCCTTGCCCACATCATTGGCACAAATCACCCGATCGACATGCACATGCCCGGTCTCCACATCCACCGTCACCTCAGCTACCTCAGCCACATAACCATACGTAAAATTCGGACGAGAACGCCCTGTTTCCGGCTCAAACGGCTCTGTAGCTGGTGGCACAAACCGGTAATGGCCAATTGCCGGTCGGTCTTCATCCTTCCATGCCTGCAAAGCCCGTTCGGCAGCGCCACGAATGGCATTACCCGCCATCCACGTCAGGCGCGAGGCAGACGCCGAACCAGAATCACCACTGGTAGCCGTGTCGGACATATCCAGCTCAACGATTTCTACGGGCACATCTAATGCTGCCGCCGCCATCTGGCGAAAGACAGTATGCGCCCCCTGTCCCACATCTGCGCCAGCATGATGCAACACCACACGCTCAATTTCTGCCCGGCCATGCAACTCAATTGTGGCTTCACATCGCTCAGGGAAGCCAAAAGAGAAGCCCACGTTTTTGAACGCACAGGCAAAGCCACGCCCGCGACGCAAACGGGTTGTATCTGGAGGTAATGATTGGATGCTGGAGAAAACAGAACGGCCGTTTTCCGGCAACGGTTTATGCCATTCCGCCGCTTCGGCACACTTTTCAATCACCTGAACAATACTCACCCCTTCCGGCACAGGTGTTTGAGTGGTCAGCAGGCTACCTTCCCGCAATGCATTCTTCAGCCGCAGTGCCACCGGATCCATTCCCAGCACTTCAGCCAGCTTATTCATTTGATTCTCCGCCACAAACGTACCCTGTGGCCCCCCAAATCCGCGAAACGCCCCACCAGGCACATTATTGGTTGTGACAGCATAGCTATCAATATAAGCATTAGGAATTTCATACGGCCCGGTAACCATCAGATGAAAATTACCCAAAACCTTGGTGCTGGTGTAGGCATATGCACCACTATCCATAACCACCTCAGCAGAAACGGCCGTAATTCGCCCTTCCCGCGTCGCCCCCCACTTCGTCCGCACAATCGCCGGATGCCGCTTATGATGCCCCACAATACTCTCTTCCCGCGTCCAAATAATCCGCACCGGTCGCTCAATCCCCCGTTCATGCAACCGCATCGCCGCCAGCCCCAGCACAATCTGGATAGACATATCCTCCCGGCCACCAAACGCCCCCCCAATCGCCGGATAAATAATCCGCACCTGATCAACAGGCAACCCCAACGCATGCGCCACCTGTGCCTGGTCTTCATGCGCCCATTGCCCGGCAATCACCACCGTCACCCGACCTTCCTCATCAATATAGCCAAGTCCGGCTTCCGGTTGCAAATACGCATGCTCCTGGTACGGCAACCGATACGCTCCCTCCACCACCACATCTGCCTCTGCCCAACCAGCAGCCATATCCCCCTTGCGAATCCGATAATGCTTCAGGATATTCGTCCCCATTTCCGGATGAACAATCACCTCATCCTTCATCGCCGCCAGCATATCATCCACAATTGGTAAAGGCTCCCACTCAATACGAATCAGGTCACGCGCCTGCTCAGCGGCCTCCTCCGTCTCAGCCACAACAACCGCTACCTGATCCCCCTCCCATCGGCTAATATCGCTATATGGCTTATCACTCCCTAACCCAACCAGCACCGGCTGATCAGGCATAATCAAGCCATATTCATTAACAGGCACATCTTTCGCCGTGAAAATAGCCACTACTCCCGGCACAGCCAGCGCTTCACTCAAATCCATGCTCACCATACGAGCATGTGGCTGCCCGCTAAACAACACCTTACCATGCAGCAAATTATCCGGTGTAATATCACCGGGATACAACGTCTCACCAGTCACCTTGCCAAATGCATCAACACGGGGCAGGGAACTTGAGGGGAACTGTTTACTCATACACTTGTCTCCCAAATATATCAGTCACGGTCAAAAGGATCGTACTGGGAATATACGGTGGGCGACCCAGCCTTGCGCCGCCCTGCTGGCGAAGCAAAAGCATACCCCAAGTAGAAGAATGTTTGCAGAAAAAGGATCATAACCACTATCAAAATGGCACGCGTGAACCAATCGGGAATAGAGCTGGCTGATAAAGACACGCCAGGAATGAATGAAAGAAGTTCGGCCAAAGCGGCAGAAGTCCCCGGCACCGAAACCCATCCGGCATCTTCCATGACACCCAGAGCAAAGTAAGAAGCCCCACCAGAGATTATGAGCCAGATTGTCTGAAAAAATGTTTTCCGGGCCATGCCCTTGCGACGAGCCAGTTCTTCTTCGTGTTTTTTATCCAAACGCATTGCCTAATCCTCCATTGCGTTTGTGGAAAGCTTTTGGGCAGCTTTCTCAACCGCTTCGATAATTTTGTAATAGCCGGTGCAACGACATAAATTCCCCGCAAAGGCTTGTTGAATGTGTGACAGATGCGGTGAGGGAACTTCTTCTAACAGTTTGGCACCGGCCACCAAAAACCCAGGAATACAATAACCACATTGAACTGCACCTGTTTCGATAAATGCTTCTTGCAACGGGTGCAATTCGTCGTTGTGCCCCAGTTGTGCCAATCCTTCAATGGTGATTATTTCGGCGTTATGGGCGCGTGGGGCTGGCACCAGGCAGGACATAACGGCCATACCGTCCAGGATAACAGTACAGGCGCCACACTCTCCCTCGGCACATCCTTCTTTTGTGCCAGTGAGTAGCCCTTCGTCACGCAACCAGTGAAGCAGTGTTTTGTGGTGACCACCAACGGCCGTTATTTTTCGGCCGTTTACAGTTGTTTCAATGGGGGTGTCTGCCCGATGAGTTGCCGCAAACTTGCTCCCTACAGGAAATACTCCCCCTGTATTCCCCCATAACATCACTGGTGCTTCTGGCCATTGTGCTCGCTCCTGCCCATCACGCAAGGCTGTAAGCGCGCGCCGCGTAAGCACGCGCACCATTTCGGTACGGTAGCTCGCTGGGCCACGAACATCATCAATAGGGGTAGCGGCCTTGGCTGCCAGACGAGCCGCTTCAGCAATTACCTCATCAGTCAGTTGCTTGCCTGTCAGCCAGGATTCTGCCGCCGGGCTGGTAATGATTGTCGGCGCCACACTTCCTTGTGTAATAATCGCTGAACGTACTGTGTCACCTTCGAAATCCAGCACTGCCGCCAGATGCACCACTGAAATTGCCTGGGCACGTCGCAATCCCAACTTGACGAAAATTCCTCGTGCTGTTTTGGGCAAAGGGGGAAAGCTTATGTCTGTCAACATTTCATCTGGGCGCATCACGGTTTGACGCACGCCAGTATAGAAATCTGCCAGTGGAATCGTTCGACTTCCTGCCGATGAGCTTAGGGTAATGGATGCACCTAATGCCCGCAGAGGGGTAATGGTGTCGTTGGCAGGGCTGGCAGTGATAAGATTACCGGCAACAGTCGCCCGGTTGCGGAGTTGGGGGGAAGCGACTTCCAGGCAGGCTTGCGCCAATGGTAACGCTTGCTGCACAATGAGGGAGGATGCGATAACCTGATTGTGTGTTACCAATGGGCCAAGGTGAATGGTGCCGTTGGCATCTTGAGATATTTGGTTCAGGCCAGGAATTCGGGTGATGTCAATCAGGGTGGTAATGCCGGTTCTTTGTCCTCGCTCGATTTCTAGCAGAATATCGGTGCCACCGGCTATGATGCGAGCAGAACGGCCGTATTTGGCCAGTAGCTCTAACACCTCTGCCACTGTTGTTGGTGTTACATAACGCTCAATTGTTCTCATTTCATGCATCATACATACTTATCCATCTGTCTAAAAGTCATGCTTTCGCGGTTACCGCAACTTCTTGCCCACGCCGTTGCCGCACAATTTCTGCCAGAATACTCAGGGCTATTTCTTCTGGGGTTTCGGCGTGCAACTCCAGCCCTATAGGTGAATGGAAACGAGTCAGGTCCGCTTCCGCCAGACCATCTTCCAACAAAAGCCGCCTGGTCGTTTCCCAACGCCGTTTGCTACCCATTACCCCAATATATGGCGCGGGGGTATTTACCAGTTTGGGCAAAACTTGTCGATCGACTTTGATATTGCGCGTCACAACAACCACATAAGTATTTGATGTAATGGGCTCTGCCGACAGTGCTTCTTCGATGTTACCGGGTAAATAAACATCGGCATGGGGGATATGCTCTGGTGTCACCAGTTCGGTACGATCATCGGTGACGACAACACGATACCCTAACCAATGTGCAAGGGAAGCAACCGCCCGCCCAATGTGTCCACATCCGATCACGTAAACAGTCATCGGGGTCGTAAATGGCTCCAAATAAATTTCCAGTTGTCCGCCACATACGCCGGGATCACCACGCTGGGGATCGACCAGGGCATAGGAAATGAGACGCGGCGAACCGGTTTGCAAGGTTTCGCGGGCGGCTTGAATAACGCGATTTTCCATTTCACCGCCACCAATTGTGCCCAAAGTACGGCCGTCTTCATACACCAACATTTTGGCGCCAGCACGTCGGGGCACAGAACCTTTTGCTTGCACAACGGTAGCCAACACAACCGCCTGTCGGGATGATTGTGCGGCCATAAGTGCTTGTAAAATTTGGAAACTACTATCTGTCACTGAACACTATCCTGCTTGCCAGACAACATCAGGGGGAGATAATACACCATCCGGCGACCCACCCTGTCTGCCCATCCGGCGTGGTTACTTGATAAAAAGGAAGCTCAAACTGTTCCTGTGTGGCTATTACTTCGAGAACTTGTCGGCTGCTGGTGTTAATGGTGACATTTGTGCCGCCAGGAAATAACAAGTCGTGGTTTTCGACGGCGGGTGCCTGCGAACTGGCAAATATGACTTGACTGTTGTCCAGGCGTGTACCACACTGGCCACGTTCCTGGCAGGCCGCTGTGCAAGCAATACGGCCGTTTTCCTGCAAATCTACCTCAGCACCCGTTTGCGCACTGCCACCAAACAAGCCAGCACAGGCTGTTAATAACAAAATAGCCGTTGTTAGCCAACCAACACGCTTTACCTGAAGCACGCTATCTCCAATCCCACACCGGCTCTCCGTTCAGAATATCCTGAACCTGTCCGGCAAAAGCACTCATCTTAAGAGGCTTGCTAATAAAACCATCAAAATCATACTGACGGGCATTTTCTACATCTTCAGGTAAAGTGGCCGCAGTCACGGCCACTACCTTTGCCTGTTTCAATTTGTCATGTGCCCGCACAGCCCGCAACAGATCGTATCCACTTTTACCGGGCATGTTGATATCTACCAGGAAAAGGTCTACACGGGGTAACCTTTCGGCAAAGGCGAGTGCAGCATCTACGGATTTGCGGGAGTAGCAGCGATTGGCGCCACCTAACCGCAACAGGTCCAGGGCCACAAGCTGGGCATTTGGATCGTCTTCAACAACAATGATGTACGCTTCTTTCAGTGATATGCTCATTGGAAGTTACCTGTCGTTATTAGGCCATTTGCTATTTTTTTAAGGCAAATGGAGTGTATCAAATCCTGTTACAAGTGACAATTGGACAGAAGTAGGGGCTGGATGGTTAGAGTTGTTACTATGAACTAATTTCTGGACGCTTGTGGAGTTTCGGGAGAAACGGCCGTTTCCTGATCCGGCACATACACTGGCAACGTAATGGTAAACCGACTCCCCTCTCCTGGTGCACTTTCCAGCCGAATCGAACCACCATGCCGTTCCACCAAATGGCGCGTAATAGGCAGCCCCAACCCGGTTCCCACACGCCGTCGGGCGGCCGTATCATCCACTTGACGAAACTCCTGAAAAATCACCTCGTGATATGCCGGTGGAATACCGATACCAGTATCTTCCACTGTCAAAGACACATACTGATCGTCTGAGCGAACACGCAGGGCAATATACCCTTCATCTGTGTATTTAGCCGCATTGCCCAGCAAATTGAGCAAAGCCTGACGAATGCGCATCTTGTCCACGCGCACCAGCGGCCACGTATCGGGATAATCCCGAATCAATTCAACGTCCTTGTCCAGTATTAACCCGCGTGTACTGGTCATGACCTCTTCACAAATAGCTTGCAAGTCGGTTACTTCCAACGCCAGCTTGAATTCACCAGCCTGTATCTGGGCCATGTCTAGTAAATCGTTCAGCACATTTAACAGGTGCCACCCGGACTTTTCGATCCGTGTCAGATAATCCAGTTGAGCTTCATTTACCGGGCCACGCCCACCTTGCCCTAAAATATGGGCGAAGTTAACGATGGCATTCAGAGGGGTACGCAGTTCATGGCTCACGTTGTTCATGAAGCGGGTACGCATATCCCGTTCGTTAATGGCTATCTGACGTGCCTGTTCCAGTTGCTGGTTGAGGGATTGTAAACGGGCATTGGCCAGGCGCAGCTCTTCCTGAATGGCGAAGAGTTCATCACGGCGACGCTGAGCCCGACGGTGGAGTTCGCTAATAGAGTCGACAGCAACTTGCCACTCCACAGCGGAGAGGTATCCTGCCAGGGCCAGGATGAAGTTAATGCCTATTGGAGAAAATAGAATGATTAGTGTGTGTAAATTCAGTGGGGTACGGGAGAAAACGGCCGTTACCAGCAACACTGTTGCCACCACCCACGTGACCAAACTGGCATGTGGTGGACCAATCATCCCACTAATGACCACAAACACACCCAACACATACGGGAGCGAGGTATTGGGATGCCAGCCATTAGCAATGAGCAAGGTCACCAACACCATCCCCCCTCCCACAAAAATCGCGCCACCCAAATTCGGCCGTTCTCGTCGGATAAGCCACCACGACACCCGCCCCACTATCGGCGCTCCGACCAACATCACCCCATACGGCCATACTGTAATGAACTGATCCGCGTTCGCGATGGCCAGCATCGCCGCAATCATCATCAATACTGTCATTACTGGGATAATCAAAGCACTAGAATCAGCCCGTAATTCATCAGAAAAAGTGCCCATTGTATTCCTCAATGTCCATCTGATACCAGCCCATCAGAAGCTTCCAATCCTGTATCAATTTTATTCTATTGAAAGCTGATTTTCCCCCCTGGCTGCAATTTTTCACTCAATTTTCCCGCCCGTCTTCATCCACATACCAGCCCAATCCTTCCAGATTGGCATTTTGCAATAATTCAGCCGGCACGTCAGCCAACGTAAGTGCAGCTTCAGCAGCCAAAGTTCCATCTGGCAGACGAATTTCTCCCACAGCTTTACCCAACCGCCCACGCAATTTGACAATACGGCCGATAATTTTGAGCGGTGTTTCCACTGGCACAGGATGACGGTATTTCACCTCCAGCTTGACAGACATCATGAAGTGGTGGTGGTCACCAATCATGGCCACACGCCCCACCACTTCATCTAACATGGCAGCCACAATGCCACCGTGTACAACACCAGGATACCCCTGATAATCGGCCGAAACGGTATAATCTGCGTACACCTCATTACGGCCGTTATCATAAAACCGCATATACAACCCACGCGGATTCTTGCGCCCACACACAAAACAATAATCCGAATTAGGCTGTTTATTCCACTGTTGTTCGCTCATCACACAGCACTAGGCACTATATCCATCAGCAAAAATATCAATCATCAACCTGGCATCTCCCAACGGATACAAAATCGGGCAAGTAGCACCATTATCAATATATTCCCGCACTTTCGCCTTTACCTCTTCTGGCGACCCACTGGCCGTACACATCTGCACCACATCATCCGGAACCAGATGCATCGCCCGTTCAATCTCCTCATCCGTAGCTGGCCATGTGAGCACCTGGTGGATCTCATCCAACAATTCCTGGCTGACACCACTCGCTTTCATCAGGTGGGGCTGCTGGCCAAGGTATTGGGTAATCATTTTACGTGCCTTATCAAGGGCTTTCTTGCGGTCATGATCAACAGAGCAAATCACCAACTGAGGACGATCAATATCTTCCAGTTTGCGGCCAGCTTTCTTTGCCCCGCGCTCCAGAGCATCCATTGCCTGCAAATTGTATTTGGGATGTACCAGATAGTTCAGGCAAACACCATCAGCTATCTCACCAGCCAGTTCCATCATCTTCATGCCTGTTGCGCCAATGTAAATAGGCACATTACGTGGCTCTTTTCGGCCATATACCACATCCAGCATGATGTCATCCACATAATGGAATTCACCATGAAATGTAACCCGCTCCATATTTAACAATCGGCGTAATACTTCGACTGTTTCCCGCATTGCCTTGAGGGGTTTTCGCCGCTGAATGCCTACTTTGCTGGCTAATGGATCCCACCATGCACCAATACCACAGATAATGCGATCTGGTGCCAGGTCGTCCAATGTAAGAAAGGTGGAGGCTAATAAGCCAATGTTGCGTGTCCAGTTATTGATAACCCCACTGGCAACTTTGATTTTGGAGGTGACGGCAGCAAATGCGGCCATTGGTACGATGGCGTCACGAACCAGACGGCTTTCTGCTTGCCAGACGGCTTCAAATCCCTTGGCTTCGGCATATTGCACCAGTTCCATTCCTTCTTGTAGGGAGTGGGCATCTTGCAAATATAAAGCAACTCGATCTTTTGACATTTCTCTCTCCTTTATGTTAACTATCCGTGTGTAGTTTTAGTCTTTAATATGGTGGCCGTTTGGTGCGGCCATTTGCTGATAAAGATACCAGTCGGCTTCTGTATCGAGATCGAACTGGAGGCCGGGTGCCTGGACGATGTGGATGTGCATGTGGTGGCGGGCTGCTTCCTGGATGTGTTGCTGAAAACTGCCGGGGCCGTATTGAAATTGGAAGGGGGTGGGTGGGGTGAGGAAAAGGGCGTTTGTGCCATCTTGTCGGGTGTCGCTACAAATGGCCATAGAGGGGGTTTCGGCCGTTTTGCCAGCCCGAATAAGCTGAAGCAAGTCAGATGGTTGCACAAAGGGAAGGTCAGCGGGCAGGATGAGTGTGCTGGTTGCACCATGTGCCACAGCATAATTGACAGCCTGGGAAACGGCCGTATTCAACCCCGTTACACCACTCTCCGGCAACACATCCACATCCATTTCATGGGCAACCTGCCACACCCTTTCATCCGAACTCATCACCAATATTCGGTCCACCTCAGGGATTTGCCGCGTCACACCTAACACACGGCGCAAAAACCCGGTCATCAACTCTGCTCGATACCAGGTGGGAAGCAAATGTGCCAGCCGACTTTTACCCAATGGCAACCGTTTGACAGGAATCACAACCCATAAACTCATCTGCGTCGTCAAACCTCTATTCTGTTGCCAGTCTGGCAGCAAAGTCTAACACTTCCTGAGCCAAACGAATGCGATCTGGCACATCCTTCATCCAGGTATCGGTAGCAAGTCCAGCGACGGGCAATTCAGTAACTGTATGCTCATCTCTGGTGTCATACACAAAGCCATCAATCAAATCGCCATAATAGGCAGCAACGGCCGTTGCTGTAACAGGCATCCCCAACTCCTGCATCATTTTAGCTGCTGGCCCTTTTACCGCCTGTCCGCCAATAATAGGCGTCACTGCTACCACCGCCCGCGGAATATCCATTATCATTTCCCTTACTGGATACACATTCAGAATTGGATCAATACTCACAAAGGGGTTAGACGGCGCCAAAAGAACCAGATCAGCCAACTCCAACGCCCGTGCCACCGCACCCGATGCTCGCACATCTTCAGGCAAACGGACACGCCGCACAGATGGCTGCCATCGCTGGGCCACAAACCAGTCCTGAAACGACAAAACGGCATCATCTGTCTCAATCATGGTCGGTGCGCTCTGATCACTCATGGGCAAGATAGCAGGAGAAATATTGAACTTTTGGCACAAGTGGCGCGTAACGGCCGTTAACCGTTCCCCCTGTCGGAGCAAATGCGTTCGTACCAGATGCGTAGCCAGGTCCAAATCACCCAAACGAAACCAGTCCGGTCCCCCCAGATGCGCCACCTCCGTCATTACACGCCAGGACTCCTGAGCACGCCCCCACCCTGTCTCCGGGTTCGCCACCCCAGCCAGTGTGTACATCACCGTATCCAAATCCGGGCAAATTTTTAGCCCCAGATGCTCAAAATCATCCCCCGTATTTACAACAATTGTCAGGCGTTCTGGCGCAACCAGTCGGGCTACGCCATCAGCCAGCTTGGCTCCGCCCACACCACCAGCCAAAACAACCACATTAAAGTTATGCCATATCGGTTTTTCCTGCGTCATACGCTTTCCTATCATCCCGTTTCATTTTCCGATTGGGGCAACACATATTTCGCCGCCGCCTCAGCCATAATAGCCACACCATGAATCATCGCCCGTTCGTCAAAATTAAAGCGAGGATGATGATGCGGATAGGTACACCCTTGTGCCTCATTGCGTGCCCCAACAAAGAAATAACAGCCTGGAATTTCCTCCAGAATATACCCCATATCTTCCGAAGCCATTGTTCGGCGTGAGGAAACAGCTTGCTCACCCAACACATCCACAACAGCCTGCCGCACAACGGCCGTTGGTTCTGGTGCATTATTCACCGCCGCCACAATCGCTATCGTTTCCATTGTTGCCTTACAGCTAAACGCCTCTGCCATCCGTGTCGCCATCTCCAGAATGCGGCGATAAATTTTACGATGCAACTCTTCGTTATAACTTCGCACAGTACCTTTAAGAATTGCCTTGTCTGGAATAACATTAAACGTTGTGCCGGCCGAAAACTGCCCGATAGAAACCACCACACTGTCTTGCGGGTTAATATTGCGACTGACAATACTCTGCAATGCCGTCACAATATGTGCGGCAGCCAAAATCGGGTCAGTGGCCAAATGCGGGGCAGCACCATGCCCCCCCTTTCCCTGTACGGTGATGGTAAACACACTGGATGACGCCATACACGGCCCTTCAACAACACGGACACTCCCAAACGGCTCTGGTGTCCAGACATGCATGGCAAAGGCTACATCCGGGCGCGGATTTTCCAATACGCCATCGGCTATCATGGCAAACGCACCGCCCAGGCCTTCTTCGGCTGGCTGGAAGACAAACTTGATCCGCCCGGCCATTTGGTCCTGGTACTTGCTCCAGATTTTGGCCAATGCCAATCCCATTGCTGTGTGTCCATCATGTCCACAGGCGTGCATCACACCGGGATTGCGAGAAGCGTAGTCCAGGTTGCTTTCTTCCTGGATGGGGAGTGCATCCATATCAAATCGTAACAAGACGGTAGGGCCGGGTTTGGTTCCTTCTAATAATCCTACAACGCCTGTCTGGCCAACGCCTCGCTGGACTTCTAGCCCAAGTTGAGTGAGCTGCTGGGCAACGATGCCGGATGTGCGCGTTTCCTGAAAGCCAAGTTCGGGATATTGATGAAAGTCACGACGGGTGGCGACCATTTCATCAAACAAGGCTTCTGCTTCACGTCTGAAATCTGGTTTAGTCATCTAATTTTCCTCCGGCAAATGGCTCCGTTCTCCTGTTATTTTTGTGGGGGGCGGAGTGTGTTGACGGTTTTGTTGTGTTTTGTGAGGGGAATTATAACAAAGATGGCTGGTTTTTACCGTTGGGATAAGGAGGGTGTTTATTGGTACACAATGATCAGGGCAATGGTAGTCTGCCAGTTGACAGATTGGTTTTGCAGTTGGCTTTGGTATAGGGTGGCTACCTGGGCGATTTCGGCAGGGGTGAGGCCGGCTTGACGGAGGTGGTCGGCATAGCTGGGGGGGCTTGTAGGGGTGTCTGGAAACCAACGATGGAGGTGGGCTGTTGTGATTTGTCGTGGTTCGATTGTTTTTTCGATTTTGAGGTGGATGTGGTTGTAGCCGGCTGTATGGAAAATGGTTTTTAGGTCGTCGGTGTCCCAGTTAACAAGTGGGTTGTTCTGGTTGTGGTAGATGGCTTCTTCGGCGGCAGTGACTTTGGGTTTGAGTGTGGGGTGTTTGTCCCAGTTGATGAGTTGGTAAAGGCGTTGGGTATGGCGGGGGATGGTTTGGAGGAAGCAGAATCGGCCGTTTTTTGCCAGCCAGGGCTGGAGTGTGGCTATCAGGTCGGACGGCAGGAGATGGGGCAGGGCGCGGGTAAAGGGGTTGCGGGCGATGATGCGGTCGAAGCGGAGGTCGGACGGCAGGAGGTGGGGTAAATCAGAAGGAGTGCCTGTGAGAATGGAGGGCTGCTCCAGTTCGGGCAGGCGAGCAGCGGTTTGGCGCAGGGTAACGGCCGTTTCTTCTCGCGTTGTTAGTGCCCAGACGCCACCTTCTGGCACACGGCGCACTGCCTCCCATAGTAGCAAACCGGTTGCGGCAAAAAGATGTAAAACGACATGGTGTCGGGATAAGGCGGCGAGGGAAAACAATTTATCCCGTTGTTCACCCAAGTGTTGGCCTGCCTGGGAAATGGTTCGTCTAAGCCAGGCATCACGAGTGCGGTTGACAGGAGCGGTTGTGAGAATTTCATGAACGGCCGTTTCTTCCGCTGCCAACATGGCTGCCAACTGTGCTTCCCGGCGTCGGGTGACATCATTCCGAATTTGCCTTTCATACCCCTGATCACCTGGCTGGTAAAACACCTTACCCTGTAATGCATCTGGCAAATATTGTTGCGCCACCCAATGATCGCGGTAAGCATGTGGATACAAATATCCCTGACCGTGCCCGAACCCTTCCTTGTCTCGATTACTATCCTTCAAATGATTGGGGACTTCTGCCTCCTGTTCTTTTTCTACCGTAGCCAATGCATCAAAAAAAGCCAGCGTTGAATTTGATTTGGGGCAGGTAGCCAAATATAGAGCAGCCTGAGCCAAATGAAACCGACCTTCGGGTAAACCAATTCGCTCATATGCCTGCCAGCAACTCATTACAACGGTAATCGCATTGGGATCGGCCAGCCCCACATCCTCACCAGCCAAAATGGCCATACGCCGAAAGATAAAACGGGGATCTTCGCCTGCGTAAAGCATTTTGGCCATCCAGTATAAAGCCGCATCTGGATCAGACCCACGCAGGCTTTTGATAAAAGCAGAAATAGTGTCGTAGTGTACATCTCCGTCTTTATCATAAAGGACAGCCCGCCGTTGAATGGATTCTTCAGCAACGGCCAAATCGATCACAATTACCCCATCTGCATTAGGCGGGGTTGTTTCTACAGCCAGTTCCAGTGCGTTTAGCACGCCACGCGCATCACCATTGGCAACATTTACCAAATGGTCCAGGGCATCGGGATGAAGGTCAATGTGTAAACGGCCGTATCCCCGCTCTGGGTCCCGCAAAGCATTCAAGGCAATCTGACGCAAATGCTCTGGCGTCAATGGCTTAAGCTGAAAAATGCGGCTACGACTGACAAGTGCCTTATTCACTTCAAAATAAGGGTTTTCCGTCGTTGCCCCAATCAGAATAATTGTGCCATTTTCCACATGCGGCAAAAGCGCATCCTGTTGAGCTTTGTTCCACCGGTGAACCGCATCCACAAACAATGTTGTACGTTGCCCATACAACCTGCGTCTCTCCAGCGCATCCTGGATTGCCTCTCGTATCTCCTTGACCCCAGCCAACACGGCATTAATGGTAATAAAATGACTTTGGGTTGTATTGGCAATTACCATTGCCAAAGTTGTTTTACCAGTACCCGGTGGCCCATAAAAAATGAGGGAAGATAATTGATCCGCCTGGATGGCGCGCCGCAAAAGACGCCCAGGACCAATGATATGCTCCTGCCCGACAAATTCATCCAGTGTACGCGGGCGCATCCGGTTGGCCAGTGGCGATTCTCTGGCAATCTGTTCTTGACGCGCGTGGGAAAAGAGGTCCATACCTGGATTGTAACTTGAGGCAACAAAGATTGGCAACTATACAAAAAATGATGATTTTAGGATTTACCTATGAAATGGGCTGCGGGAGAGCGTGAATCATGCCGTTGTTTGTTAAGGCGCTCCTCACGCCATTGCGTGCGTGCTACTTCGATGTCTCGACTTAGTTGCATCCAATCATCTACGATCAGCAGTAAGCCAGGACGTGCTGTACCAAAGAGAATGCGCGGAAACCAGAGGCGGTAACGGCCGTATCCCTTGGGCAAACTGCTAAATTCCACAAACAGACAAACACGATGCTGATACGGCCGAAGAACAGCCCGCTCAAAAGCATTCAATTTTTTCGGGGATAATGCTGGGCAATATGTGTAGAAGTGGCAGACGCAATACGGCCGTAACTCACATTCATCCCCACCAGCGGCCCCTGCAACCGCAATACATGCCGGCGCACTTGCACAGCCGCTCGTCGCATCAACACCACATAATAAAACCACAGCCCCCACACCACCCCATCCGCCAACCACAGCAAATACCAACCATCACCAAAAACCGGTTGCCAAAACAAATCATACACACCCAACCCCGTCAACACTCCCCCCAACCAAAACAACCGCCACCCCATTCGGCGACCAATCCCCCTATACACCAACAAACGATGCTTCTTCATACCCCAAAACCAAAAAGCGCCTGCTCCGAAGAACAGACGCTCTCCTTCACAACTAAATTTGAAAACCACCTCGATACGGAATCACCTTATAGTGAAAATCCGTCACATACTGCTCCAACTGCTCATTCAACACCCGCCATTGCTCATTCCTGAGCAAACTCTGCACCGTCTCCAAATCCGCAGCCACAAAACCAATCAACCGATTCGGTGCATCACCATACGCCGTATGCCACGCCTCACTCAATTGCAAACCCATTGCTTGCATAGTTGGCAAATACTGACTCATTACAAATTGATAATACTCTTGCGACATTTGCGGAAGCACTTCATAGCTAAGCAACAATTTAACACCAGCTGCCTCATTCATAACGCTTACCCCCTTGTTATTCCTGTTGACCCTCGCTCTCTAGTTTAGCCAAAGGCACCGTAAAAGTAAATGTACTCCCTTCACCCAACTTGCTTGTAAACGAAATCTCGCCACCTTGCGCTTCCACAATTTTCTTCACAATTGACAACCCCAGCCCCCATCCAGCCTGCTCCCTCACTGCCCGATCTTCGGCACGGAAAAACTGAGTAAACAATTTAGCCTGATTCTCTTCAGAAATGCCAATGCCCGTATCGGCAACAGCCACATGCATATATTCCCCATTCGCCCAGGCACGAATTGTAATCGAACCACCATCTGGCGTATATTTGTGAGCATTGCTAACCAAATTGGACAACACCTGACCAACTCGTTTAGGGTCAGCATATAGTTTGGGCAAGGATTCCGGAATTTCCAAATGCAAACTTTGCTGACGTGACTCGATCCGTTCCCGCAGCGTCATTACTACATCCTCAACAACATCTTGCAAATCAAATACGCTGTTCTCAAACTTCATGCGCCCACTTTCGATCCGGTTGATATCCGACAAATCTCGAATCAAGTCACCCATGCGCACCAGATTGCGTCGAACAACTTCCAGGAACTCTTTTTGTTGGTCTGTTAGGGGGCCGGTCATACCACTCAGAAGCAAATCTGTGTACCCCTTAATTGAAGTCATGGGTAATCGCAGTTCGTGCGTTACAATAGAAATAAAATCGCTTTTGGCTTTATTGGCCGCCTGAATTGCCTCATATAAGCGAGCGTTTTTGATAGCTACGGCCGCCCGATCGGCCACCCGTTCTACAAAGGAAATATCTTCTTTGCGGATACGCTTTTCCTGGTATGTTTCTAAAGTTAACAAACCTGTAATCTCTCCATCATAACGAATGGGCACGCAAAGCTGTTCGGTTGCTGGGGAACCGTCTATTGCCTCTTCTGGGGAGACTTTGTGCAGTAAAATAGACTCGCCTTGCTCTAAGATGCGCGCCAGAACAGGGTGATCGGTTGTGAGAACACGGCGAGTTTCGGTGTGTTCATCATTTCCCTCTACAACAAGCAGGCGCAATTCTTTGTTTCCATCTTCTGTTTCTTCTAGCAAACCGATGGAACCACCATCTGCTCGTGTCAATTTGACTGCCCAACTTAAAGCCAAATTGAGCACTCGTTGTAAATCCAGGGATTTGTTTAGTTGCTGGTCAATTTGTTGGAAAATGGAGAGTTCTTCTACGCGCCGAGCCAGTTCCTGGTCGGTTCGGGTGAAGAGTCGGGCGTTTTCGATAGCGATGGCTGCCTGGTTGGCAAATGTTTCCAACATTTCGAGGTCGGCTTCTTGAAACACGCCGGTAAACAGGCGGTTATCTACGTAAACGGCTCCTAGTGTGCGTCCGCGTGCCATCAAGGGCGCACACATGATGGAACGAAGCTGGTAGCCGACAACGCTTTGTTGAGAGGCGAAGCGTTCGTCTTCTTGGGCGTTGTTGGTGAGAATGCCTTTGCCGGTAGCTACCGCTTTCTCGATAACGGTGCGGCTGATTTGCATGGAGTGGCTGTCTATTGTTTTTTGGTCTACGTTTCGGGCAGCCATTGTTTTGAGTTGCCCCGTGTCTTCGTCAAATAGCATGAGAAAACCACGTTCTGCCCCGGTTAGATGGATGATGGAATCCATTACCTGGTTTAAAACTTCGGTCAGGTCCAGGCTTGTACCAAGGCGGGCACTTGCTTCATATAGAACAGCCAGGCGAGCTTGTTGTATGTCTTTTGTTTGTTCGGTCATATCTACACTTTTCCAGCCAGAGAGTGGAATGGGTTGATTTTGTTTGTGAAGGTGTTTTCCTATTCTCTTGAACTAATGTGAAAAGATAACTATATCATATGGATCTTAAGGTTCTGGTTGCCATAAATGCGGTGTCTCTGTTTATATTTTGCAAGATAAAACGGCCGTTGTCAGCCATTACTTTTTTGCCATACGGCTTCCCAAAATTTTGGAGAGCTGACAAGTTGTCAATTTTCTGTTCTACTTGCAATTCAATGTTATACTCACAAGCATCAATGGCCAATAGATGCTGTGCAATCTAATTGTAATCAGAAAGCAATCACCTGGACGCATAAATTGCGTGAATTTGAGTGTAAGATTATTTCCGATGAGTACCAAGCCACTTTCTGCCACCCAATTTTTGAAGACGCTACCGGCACAGGTAATGCCACATTTGCCTGCGCCTATGCAAAAAGGTATTCATGTACGGCAACCGTGGCGATGGCTCATTCAGTTTCATTTTGGTGAACCATTTTTACATTACGAGGTTTCGCGGGCTTTGCGCCGTGAGGGCTGGGAGCTGGGATTTCATTGTGAATCAAAGGACAAGCAATTAAATCGCCTTTTGCTACAGGGCTTTCGGCGGCATTTGTTTGAAATCAAGGATACTTTGGGTGATTCCATAGAAGCAGAAATGTGGGATAGAGGATGGACAAAGCTTTATGAAGTTTATCCTCCGGCCTCATTAACAGCAGAATATCAGGCTCAGGTAGGACGGCGATTGGCAGAGATTATTTGTTGTGTACATCCTATTTTTATGGATTTGCGGCAAACGATAATGGCAGTTTACCGCTGAAAATGGTAATTAAGAGTAAAACACCGTAACTCGTTTATGGTTATACAAGAAAAAAAGTCATATATGAATTTGATATGGCATTATGGTAAAAATATATAGGGGTGACTTCCATAATTACATCGTGCCCTGAAATTCTCAGGTTACTCAAGGCAGTATCTCATGCATACCTTTCGCAATATGTCACAGTTGAATGATTGGTTGCTAGCCAAGGGGGTAGATACGTCTTCCTGGGGTAAGAATGGCTCCAAGACGGTTACTCATTTGTGGCAGGAATATACCAGAGGAGAGGTGAGTTTTCAGGATTCGCCCCCTTTACGACGGGTTAATGTGGTGCAACTGAATATTCGGCGAGATAATCAGGTGTTGATTGAGGCAGCGCAGGAGTTTTGTGACGGCCGTTTGCGCCACCGCAACCAACCACCCTCTGAAAAGATGAAGCCGGGAGAATCCTATATTGACGCTGCCTTGCGCTGCTGCCAGGAAGAGTTAGGCGTATCACCCGAAAGAGTCCAAATCATTCCGGATACTCATAAAATAATTGATGTGGAAACGGAATCTATTTCTTATCCGGGACTAAAAACCCAATACACATTCCACATTGTGGACGCGACTATCAAAAATTTGCCAGAATCGGCATTCTGGAAAGAGAACGAAGTGAAAGATAAGGGAGACCCAATTCGGCGGCATTATTGGGTGTGGCAAACAGTATAAGGAATAAAAACGGCCGTTTCATTCTCATTCCTGCCCACCACACACCATCCCCCCTTCCCGCCTCCTGACAAACAAAACAGCGACCATCCCCTTACCAGAGATGGTCGCCCCAACCTTCTCTACTCTGCCTATAACGCTCCCCTACGGACGCATCCGAGTCAGCGTGCGCGGAAAAGCAATCGTCTCCCGCACATGATCAATACCACAAATCCAGGCCACCGTACGCTCCAAACCCAAACCAAACCCACTATGCGGCACACTTCCATAGCGGCGCAAATCCACATACCATTGATAATGCGCCATAGGCAACTCATGGCGGCGAATCGCTTCAACCAGCAAATCCGGGTCACTCATACGCTCACTCCCCCCAATAATTTCACCATACCCCTCTGGAGCAAGCAAGTCCACACTCTTGCAAATCTCCGGCCTTCCTGGCCACGGCTCCATATAAAATGCCTTAACGGCCGTTGGATACCCATACACAAACACAGGCCGATCAAACTGCTTCGTCAACTCAGTCTCATGAGGCGAGCCAAAATCATCCCCCCACTCAATCTTCAACAACTCCTTCAATTCCTCGTCTTCCGTTGCCTCCCGAATAGCATGCAATCGCTCAATCGCCTCATCATAACTAATACGAGGAAAAGGTGGCTTAACATTCTCCAGCACCGAAACATCCCGCTCCAGCACTTCCAACTCAGCCCGCCGCTTCTCCAAAGTAGTCTGCACAATATAACTCACAAACGCTTCCTCAAAAGCCATCAAGTCATCCAGATCAAAGAAAGCCATCTCCGGCTCAACCATCCAAAACTCAGCCAGATGACGCCGAGTCTTAGACTTTTCAGCCCGAAACGTTGGCCCAAAGCAATATACCTTGCCAAACGCCATAATATTGGCCTCGTTATAAAGCTGACCAGTCTGTGCCAGATACGCCTTTTCATCAAAATAATCCACCTCAAACAAGGTACTGGTGCCCTCAGCGGCAGATGGTGTGATAATCGGGGTATCTACATTCAGAAAACCATGACTATCCAAAAAATCAATAATAGCTCGCTTGACCGTAGCCCGAATACGCATGATAGCCCATTGGCGTCGGGAGCGGAGCCACAGATGCCGATGGTCTAGCAAAAAATCCACCCCATGCTCTTTAAGACCAATGGGATAATCCTGAGTATCTTGCAATACTTGAGCAGATTCAATATTAACTTCGTACCCCTTGGGAACACCCGGAGCACGATCATTGGCACGCACCTCTCCCGTAACAATCAGTGAAGATTCCTGTCCTAGCCGCTTTAACGTCTCAAAAAGCTCATCACCAATTTCCGGACGAAAAGCAACGCCCTGGGTAATACCTGTACCATCACGCAAGCGCATAAAGAGCAACTTGCCTTTGCGTGTGCTGGAATAAAGCCAGCCTTTAATAGTAACTTTTTGCCCAACATATTGAGCAATATTTTCAATGGCTATTTCTGTGGTCATTTTTTGCTCCGTTTCTGGGTTTGCGGGTTAAATTGTACCACACGCAAGAATTTTCGGGGATTATCGGGCAGGAAGAATTCAGGGCATAGATAAATGTAAATGGGGCGTTTGACACAATACCAAACGCCCCATTCGGCTGGTTTATCACTATGCCAGCTTCTGTCTGTGAAAATTTATGGGGCCAAAATCTGCGGCAAATATGCTTTGTTATCCACGACCAGAATATTAAATCCGACATTTTCTGGCATGGAAGCCAGATCTTCATTAAAGACTGCCCACTTTTCCGTTACCGGATTGTACCATACCCCAACGGGATGGTCATTGTATGTCTTCCCGTTCCAGTTGGGTGTTACCAGGACAACGGCAGTGGGGTTTCCGTTAAGCAAAGGATGATCAATGGTCATGGAGTTACCGGCTATATTGGCAGCAGTGGACGTATAAATGAAGCTGTTGGATAACCCTGTTGTGACATACACATTAAAAGCCGCATTTTCTGGTATAGGAGTGGACCCATCCTGGTTGAAAATTGTCCACTTGTTTACTCCTATGAAATCATTATACCAGACACCGATAGGATGAACGTTAAAAGTAGATTGTTGACCACCAGGGTTTCCATTGGGCGTGACAATGAAAATGGCATTGGGGTTATTGTTGAGCATAGGGTGGTCTAGTATAGTCCAATTGCTGGCAAGTGTACTCGCCGTAGCGGTATGAACAAAGGTGCGAAGGGATGGAGGTGGAACATAGATGTTAAATGTACCTGTCGGTGCATCACTAACAAGAGTGTCCAGATTCCTTATTGTCCATTGATTGTAACTCTGATCGTATTCAAGGCCGATGGGGTAATTATTGTATGTACCATTTATGCCGCCCGGATTCCAGTTGGCTGTGGCAAAGGCAATGGCGTTTGGGTTGTTGTTAAGTAAAGGAGAATCTATATGGGTGCGAAAAGGGGTTAACATATTACTGGGATCGGATCTGTGGGTAAAAACGGCCGTTTTTTGTGGCGCAATCAGCACATTGAACGCCGCCCCTTCTTCCATAAGCGCATTGTTTTTGCCCGGAGCCTGATTAAAAATAGCCCAGGTCTCATTCGCCTCACCTATTGAATAATAAACCCCTGTCGCATAATTGTTATACTTACCTTCAATGCCACCATTCGGATTCCAGTTTGCCGTGATAAAAACCAGTGCATCCGGATTATTCTCAAACAGAGGGTGATCCATGTAGGTAACGTTACTAGATATATTCCCTGCTTCCGCCTGGTGCACAAAGGCTGTAGCCTTTTTGGAAATTACAACCACATTAAAAGATGGATTGGCTGGTCCATTGGTCGGCATATCTGCCAAATCTTGATTAAAAATCCCCCATTTTTGGGAAACCCCCTCATACCAGACACCAATGTGGTGGTCATGATATGCCCCAACAGCCCCACCTCCTGGGTTAAAGTTGGGGGTCACCAGTATCATCGCATCTGGATTGTTATTCAGTTCAGGATGATCTAAAAGTGTATAGTTTCCCACAACATTCCCGACATTGGCTGTATGCACAAATGCAGTCGTCTCTGTGCCAGGAATGAAGATGTTAAACTTCTGCCCATTAATTGATGATAGATCTTGGCTAAAAACCCCCCATCTTTTATTCGTGGCACTATACGTAACCCCAAATGCTTTCTCGTAATCCACTCCTGTAACAAGACTGGGATTCCAGTTAGGTGTGACAATGATAATGGCATTCGGATTATTGTTTAGCAAAGGGTGATCCAGGTAAGTAACCGCGCCAGAAGTGTTGGCGCTGGTAGCTGTGTGGACAAAATAGATATCGGGTTGACTGGTAGCATTTGCAAGGTTTGGGCTATTGGTGGTACGAGCGAGGGTGGTGGGCGGAGTAAAGTTGACCAGGATAAAAACTATCAGAAAAGCAGATGTAATTAGAGAAATGGACAAATACTGGTAATTGCGCTGCATCATCGTTTACCTCCCATTTTCTATAAAGCAGCCTATCTTGAAAAGCCAAGCCATGCGCACAGACAAAAGGATAGCCATCCAAAAATCATTCTACAACGACAGACAAGAACCAAAACTATAAAAGCTGTTACATTTTGTATGTAAATTTTTTTATCTAACAGATTCTTTAGTAGCGGCGGAAAAGACGACGACGCAAACCAGGGCGACGCAAATAGGCGAGGTTGTGTGGCAGACGAACGGGGCGAAAATAGAAGTGGTGTAAAACGCTGTCAAGTTCGGCCAGATCGGGAACGAAGAAGCGTTCGACAAAGTAGGGGGTGACTGGCGGCCAGTACCACCAGCGAAAAAGGAGGGTGGATAACGGCCGTAATAATACCATTGGCAATGGCAGGAGAATTCGACGAATATCGGCCGCTTGCAGAATCTGGACGACGATTTCCCGATACTTGAGCCGTTCCTCACCGCCAAGGCTGATAGTCTTGTTTTGCAAGTCGGGTCGCTTCAGCGTGGCCACAAGGCATCGTGTGTAATCTTCTACCCACAATGGCTGAAATGGCACCTTACCTCCGCCAGGTAACCAGACAAAAGGCCAGCTCCACAAGGCTAGCGAAAGGATAATCTCTGTAAATCGGTCGTTACGGCCATATAACGTGGTTGTGCGCAAAATGGTATAAGGGATTCCACTCTGGCGCACCAGACGCTCCACCTGCCCTTTAACGCGGAGTAGCATTTGGCTGGCGTTTGGATCTGCACCAAGGCGACTGGGAATAATGATGTGTTGTACGCCAGCACGACGACATTCATCCAGTAAACGGCGTGTGCCTTCCACATCAACCCGTTGTAAAAGACGATGCCGTCCACGGGCTTCGGCGCCAGCCAGGTGAATCACTGTGTGAATGTCGGCAAGTTGTTCGCGGATGGCAGCGGTATCGGTAATGCGACCAGTGAAGGGGCGGGCTGTGTAGCCAGCAATCTGGAGCCGGTTCATGAGGGAACGGCCGATAAAGCCGGTAGCACCTGTGACAAGTATCATGACGGGAATTGTAGAGTCTGGACAGCAGAGAAGCAAGCCGTGTTTGCCTGTTGTTACCACAGTTATCTATAATCTGCCCATGCGTGTATGCCTGATTGGTCCAACATATCCGTATCGGGGTGGTATTGCCCATTACACAACACTGCTGGCACAGGCTTTGCGAGATGTTGGGCACGAGTTGTTGCTGGTTTCTTTTTCGCGACAGTATCCGAAATGGCTGTTTCCGGGCAGAAGTGATAAAGACCCCAGTGAACGGCCGTTGCAAACTGAAGCGGAATATCTCCTGGATGGCTTGAACCCCGTAACGTGGTGGCGCACAATCAAGCGTCTGCGCGACTGGCAGCCAGAGCTGGTGGTGATGCAGTGGTGGGTTCCCTATTGGGCACCAGCGTGGACAGTACTCACCCGTGCCATCAAGCGTTTACCCAATTCTCCCCGGCTGGTCGTTATCTGTCACAATGTACTGCCCCATGAAGAAGGTCGTTTACAGCGTGTCCTGCCGTCTATTATTCGGCTGGCAATTGGTCAGGCAGACCATTTTTTGGTGCACTCCCAGGCTGATGGCTCTGTTTTACACCGTTTTTTGCCAAATGCCGCTTTTACTATTGTCCCACATCCCACATATGCGCCCCTGGCAAACGGCTCACAAGAAACTTTACCAGTCTCCTTGCCAGGGGATCGACCAATTTTGCTATTTGCCGGATTTGTGCGGCCATATAAGGGGCTAGATATCTTGCTGGAGGCGTTGCCAATGGTGCTGGCCGAAATGCCGGTGCATTTGCTGATAACGGGTGAGTTTTGGCAGGGCGCAGCGTTATACCAGCAGCAAATCGAACGGTTGCAGATTGAGGATGCGGTTACAATTGTGGATGCGTACTTGCCGAATGAGGTATTGGTCAGCTGTGTGCGCCGCGCAGATGTGGTTGTATTGCCCTATCGTCGTGCAACACAAAGTGGGATTATTCAGTTGGCATTTGGGCAAGGGACGCCGGTGATTACCACAAATGTGGGTGGATTGGGTGAGGTGGTGACAAACGGCCGTACTGGTCTGGTTGTACCACCGGAAGACCCACAGGCGTTGGCCGCCGCTATTTGTCGTTACTTTCGGGAAGGGCTGGGAGGCCAAATGCGAGAAGCAATACAGCAGGAAAACGGCCGTTTTTCGTGGGGCGTGTTGATTGACCACCTAAAACAAATTTCGGAAACCAATGATTAGGGAGGGGTTGTGGATAATTCCAGTTTATTGTGTTGTCCACGTTGTCATGGAGCGTTACGTGCTGGCACTTGCACCCAATGCCAGACCCGCTACGAAGAAACGCTGGGGATTTTGGATTTGCGGTGGCCGCGTCCAAAGCCAATGAGTCAAACAGAAAAGACACTTCTTTTTAAGCTCATTGATAATTACCATAAAGTTGGGTTTTCAGAACTGGTGGCCATGCGTTTTCAAAACAGTCAACTGCCAGCAGATATTCGGCAAGAATATGAAGAATACGCACAAAACCCCATATTACGCAGTCAGAAAATGCTGGATATGTTTCGAGAGCGGTTCATGGAACGATTTTCTTTGCCGGAATCTGGTGTGGCCTTGGATATTGGCTGTGGGGTCGGGGCAAGCAGTTTTCTGTTAGCCTCCCAGTTCGATCAGGTAGTCGGAATTGATGTGGATTTGATAAGTCTGATTTTGGCTCGAAAGTTTTTAGAAG
>RFGV01000311.1 GCA_003696605.1 Chloroflexota bacterium
GGTAATGAGCGGGCGTTTGCTGCTGGTGCAGATATTAAGGAGATGGCGAATGCGACGCCGGCAGAGATGTTGGATAATCCATTCATTGATTATTGGGATCGTTTGCGGCGAATTAGTAAGCCAGTGATTGCGGCCGTGTCTGGGTATGCGCTGGGGGGCGGGTGTGAGCTGGCTATGGCTTGTGACATGATCGTCGCCAGCGAGACGGCGCAGTTTGGTCAGCCGGAGATTAATTTGGGGATTATGCCGGGTGCAGGTGGTACACAGCGAATGACGCTGGCAGTAGGGAAGGCGTTGGCAATGGAGATCGTGCTGAACGGCCGTTTCTTGTCGGCACAAGAGGCTTTGCATTATGGCCTGGTAAATCGAGTTGTGCCGGTGGAGCTTTATCTGGAGGAGGCTATCAAGCTGGCCAGCGAAATTGCAGCCCGCGCACCGGTGGCCGTTCGTTTGGCCAAAGAAGCTGTGAATGCTATTTTTGAAATGCCACTGGCTGCGGGGCTGGCACATGAACGGCGATTGTTTTATATGCTGTTTAGCACGGAAGACCAGAAAGAGGGGATGGACGCTTTTATTAATAAGCGAAAACCGAACTGGAAAGGAAAGTAGCTTTTATTGGCATAAACGATTGATAAGGGCGGTGGTCGATCAGACCGCCGTTTTTTATTTTGGGGTTAATGGACAGGTGTGGTGAGGGGAAACGGCCGTTCTCCCTTTAGCAAGCGGTGAGCCACCTCATCTGGTGAGACATTGGGCAGCGTGAACTTGAGCGGGGGGAGTTGAGTACACAACTCTTTTGCTCGTTGATGGCGAATATCTTCGGCAGATGTTTGCTGGCAAATATAAGTGGTCAATAGTTGGGCATCGTCTGGATGGTTGTCGGCCCACAGGCGAGCAATGCCCAGAAATGCATCTATTTGTTGGAGCATAGCCCCTACACTGTGTGCCTGACGCAAGCCATCCATGAAGTAGGTGTGGGCAACGGCCGTTTCCCCTTGCACCAACATAAGATTTCCCAGCCGTATCAACGCAGCCGCCACGCCAATCAAATTGCCCATATCCCGACAAATAGACAAACTTTCCATGTAATAATTCATGCCAGATTGATGCATTTCAAGAGCCAGCGCTGTATCTCCCAGGTAATTCAGACAAATCGCCTGTCCACGTTCATCCTTCACCTTACGTCGAATTGCCAAACTTTGTCGAAAATATGTATTCGCCCGTTCATACTCTTGCAGGGCATAGGCAACACGTCCCAAATTAGCCAACGAAAACCCCATACTCCAATGATTTTCCATTTCCAGTTCCAGACGCAAACTATACTGGCTATAAGTACGCGCTTCTTCGTATTGACCAGACAAATAAGCTATTTGGCTCAAAATGTTATGGGTAATGGCATGGTTATAGGCCACATCTTCTACCAATTCTAACTGGACAGCTTCCTGGCAAAGTTGGCGGGCACGAGCAAAGTCACCAAGTGTATAACAAGCCACAGCCAGAAAATTCAGGGTATAAACAAGGGCATCTGGTTGGTCAAGCGGGCGCAACCGTTCCAGACTTTTTTCCAGTAGTATCTTACCCTCTTTTTGCTTCCCACTAAGAAAAGTAAACCATCCCTGGCGAGCGATTAATTTTGCCAGCAAGACCTGTTCAGATAATGTTGGTTTTTGTGGATTGGCAGGTGTTAGCTCTGCTATTGTTTGAGCGAAAATGTCAACCCCTTCAATAAACCAGCTATTCATGTAATAGAACAGCCCCAGGGTGTCTAAGGCAAGAGTTAAATCTTCTACGTGATGGTGGATAACAGCCCAAAACCAGGCTATACGTATGTTTTCGATATCACGACGAATTTTTTCCAGTGCCAAAAACTGGTTGCTGCCGGTAAGATTGGCTCGTTGTTGGTGCAAAAGCTGAAGATAATAGCGACTATGACGATCACGGAGAGCAATCGCTTTGTGTTTGGGGAGCTTTTCCAGGGTGTATTGGCGCAAAACTTCGTGGATGCTGTAGTGGCTGGCGGGCATGTTTTTTTGTGAGAATTGGTGCTGAGGGTTATGTTGCAAGAATGATTTGTCATGTAAGCTGGTCAGCTCATTTAGTGTGATATTGCATATAGCCTGGGCACTTTGGCGTGTGAAGCCTCCCTGAAAAATGGAAAGGGCACAGATCAGGGTTTGTTCTCTGGGAGTGAGTTGCGCCCAGGTTTGTTCAAAGATGGTGCGTAAACTGCGGTGGCGGTGGGGGAGATCTTGGATGTTGTTGTTTAGGGTATCCAGATTTTGTTCGATTTCGCTAGCGATTTCGGCAGGAGTAAGAACGCGTGTCAGGCTGGCTGCAAGTCGAATGGCCAGTGGGATTCCTTGTAGGTGGCGGCAAATGTGGGCGATTTGGCGCAGTGTTGTTTCATTTTGAGGTGTGGCAAGATTGGTTTGTTGGGTTAGTTGTAAGAATAGTTGGATAGAGCCGTAGTGAGGGAGCTCGGCAGCTTTGATGAGGTCGTTTTTGGGGTAGGGAAGTCCTTCTAGTTCCAGAACCCATTCGTTGGTGAGGTTTAGTCGTTCGCGTGAAGTGATGATGAGTTTGGGATGGGTGGTTTGGTGCAGAAGGTGTTTGATGAAGGAACGGCCGTAATTCAGCAGGTGTTCAAAATTATCCAGAATTAGAAGAATAGATTTGTCGTGTAAAAAATGGAAAAGTTGATTTTGAAGAGGTTGCCGGGTATTGCTAAAAGAGAAGTTGAGTGCTTCTGCCAGTGCTATAACTATCGGATCGAATTGTTGGGCTTTATTAGTGGGTGGCGGAATGTCTGCGAGAGCAATGAAGTAAATGCCATGAATAAATGGCCCGGCAAATCGGTCTGCTATTTGCCAGGCGGCTTCGGTAGCCAGTTGGGTTTTGCCTATGCCGCCAATACCTGTCAGGGTGAGCAGACGGCTGTCAGATGTATACAAGAATCGGTGAATGCGGCTTAGCTCTGGCTTGCGCCCGATGAATTGAGGGGGGCGTTGTGGCAGGTGGCGTGGTGTTTGGTCTTGTGAAGAGCGGATGTGTTCGTATAAGGTTGTGGTTGCAGGCATTGGTTCTACGCCAAGTTCAATCATCAGCGTTTCTTGGAGTTGTTGATAATGCAGGAGTGCGGCGTTGCGTTTGCCCTGGTAGCTGAGCAATCGCATGAATTGACAGTGGCTTTCTTCGTTCCAGGGAGTAATTTCTAAAAGGCGTTGGGTGTAAAGAACGGCCGTTTCATATTCCCCCATTTCTTCATAATACACTGCCAGCTCCCGCAACCCCTTTATGACCATTTCCTCAATTGATAGCCGTTGCTGTTGGAGCCAATCATCAAAAGCATTGCTGCCGTCAATATAAAATCCATCAAGAAACGAGCTCCGATAAAGACTGATTGCATTTTCCAATTGGCAAATACAATCCTCACAGTGTTGATCCCTGTGTCCAATATGAGCAGGACAACCTTCTAGCAGTTCATAAAAAACTGCCACATCCAAAGAAATCTCATTCGTCAATGTAAACTGGATAGATTCACGAGATGAGTCCAAAAAATGAGAGTAAGCCGGATTGTATTGCAAAGATTTACGCAAACGAGCAACTGTTTGACGGAGATTCGTACGTGCTGTTTCCTCAGGTACATCTGGAAAAAGCAATCCAACCAGTACCTCCCTGCGATGCGCAACATCAGGCTTCATGGCCAGATAAACCAGTAAAGCCTCAATTTTTCTCGTACGGGATTCCGGTAAGGGTTCACCATTCACGGTTACGTGAAATGGTCCCAATAGTGATATAGAAAGCTGCATTACGATTTCCCTTGCTAAAACTGGGGGTAAAGACGACAGGATGCATTCGAATAATGATTGCATTGTAAACCATTTAACATGCTTTGTCACGGTACTATCACGGGTTTCTTGTATTTTGGGTTCATAACAGTCGTGTAAAGGTTAGAAACAGTTTTATGGAGGTTACAAATGTATCGTAATTATGAATTTGAATTACTGGAAGCAAATACCCGAATCGAACGAGCCTTACAAGATGCAGAAGAGAGGCGTTTATTGAAACAGATTGAACAAGAAAAGTCATTACAACATTTGGTAAAAGTAAAAAATGCCTTTGTAAGCATTATTGTTAGTCTGATTCGTTGGTTCTAGTACGCCAGAAAGTCTGAGGATGGGTAGCATGATGAATAGCATGATGAATAGTATGTGGGAAGTAGGGCTGAAGATGGTACACAGTTTTTTTGCGCTCAGTGAAAAAGTAGGGAAGGGAGATAGCTTGCTGAGCCTGGATGAAGCATTAGATGGACGTCGGATGGCAGGACAGAACTATGTTGGCTTGCAAGATGTAGCCATTGAGCAGATTGTGGGGAGTGTCAATTCTGGGCGGTGTCAGGATTTTGATGCCAGTTTTTGTTTGCAGAATGAGCGGGGGCGGGGGCGTTGGAATGCTGTGGCTAAGGCCAGAAGAAGCGTCAAGGGAGTGCCGCCAGTGGTGTTGGTTCAGTTGGGTTCGGTTTATTTTGTTCAGGATGGTCATCATCGTATATCGGTGGCGCGGGCTTGTGGTGATGTGTCTGTTAGGGCGCATGTGACGGTGCTGGTCGTGGCGGGTGTGTGGGAGAGGAATGGGGTGCTTGTTTGATTAAAATGTGAGAGGCCTTGTGCTGTTTGGGGGTTTAGCCGTAGTCAAAAGTGGTTTTGGGCTACGGCTTTTTTGTGTGTTTTGAAAATGTTGTTTTGGTGCAGGTGAGAATTTGCACAAAATTGACTTTTTGGGGGAGTTCTGTCATGATGTGTAAAATCTGACAGATGCTGTAGACTAACGCGATTGATTTCTCCACAAGGAATTGCCACAATATGGAAACATTTTACATTCCTATAGACCGCCGGTTAGCGTTGGCCAAAGGGTATGATTTACCTGTAGTGGCGGATGGGGTGGTGTTGTTTGCTGATATTTCGGGTTTTACACCGCTAACGGCCGTTCTTACACAGGAGTTGGGGTCTCGACGTGGGGCAGAAGAAGTAACGCACTATTTGAATATGGTGTATAGCAAACTGATCGCTTCTGTTCACCAGCTTGGGGGGAGTGTTATAGGGTTTAGTGGTGATGCGATTACTTGCTGGTTTGCCGAGGATGAAACGGCCGTTTCTCCCGCTGCCCACCGTGCCGTTTCGGCTGCATTTGCTATGCAAGAAACCATGACCCAATTCCGGCAAATTATGACACCCGCTAAAAAGGCAATTTCGTTTGGTATCAAGATCGCTTTGGCTGGTGGGCAGACCAAACGGTTTCTGGTAGGCGATCCGAAAATTCAGTTGGTAGAAGTTTTGGCAGGCCGTGTGTTAGACCGAGTGGCTCAGGCGGAGCAGATTGCCCGGCAGGGGGAAATTGTGGTGGATGATGAGGTAAGGCGGGTTGTAGAAACGGCCGTTAGCTGGCGACCTCATCCTCATTCCCATTCCACCAATTCCTTTTTCCGACTACATGCCCTGAAACAATCGGCCGTTTTCCACCCCTGGCCATCAAATATTCAAGTTTCGGCCGATACAGCCCGTTTGTGGCTTCATTCCTTCATATCCGAGCGCCTCCAGCAGGGATTGGCACAATTTTTGGCTGAGTTACGTCCAGTAACGATTTTATTCCTTAATTTTAGCGGCATCGAATACGATACAGACCCAGACGCCGGGCAGAAATTAGACACATTTGTACGACAGATACAAACTTACTTGCAGCGATACGAAGGAACTTTACTCCAGCTAACAATGGGAGATAAAGGGAGCTACCTATACGCTGCTTTTGGGGTACCGGTCGCTCACGAAGACGATGTAACGCGGGCGATTCTCTTTGCACAGGAGATGATGGCATACACCAATGAATCTTCCTATATCCAACAGGTGCGGGTAGGCATTAGCCAGGGATTGTTATATGCAGGGACATATGGCAGTGAAGTCCGACAAACATATGGCGTGTTGGGGCATGATGTGAATATGGCCGCACGCCTGATGATGATCGCTCAGCCTGGCCAAATTATCTTGCCACAACGGGTTGCTGAGCAGGCCAAAGACCGGTTTACGTTTAGAAAACTGGCACCGGTATTGTTAAAGGGACAGGCTGAAACTGTTGAGTTGGCAGAAGTTGGGGCACGTCAGGAAACGGCCGTAAATGCCGATATATATCAGAAAAAGCCCCCACTTATTGGCCGCGACAAAGAGCTACAAACTTTGCTCGCCGAACTTGAACAATTACCACACGAACAATCTGCACGGGTAATAATCATCGAAGGCGATGCCGGAGTGGGAAAATCCCGTTTGCTGTACGAATTTATAGAACATTTGCGTGTACACCAGCAAATAGCCTGGTTTATTGGCGAGGGAGATGCTGTGGAGCAATCTACCCCTTACTTTGCCTGGCGATCCGTCTTGGCGCAGTTGCTCAATATTAAGGACAAAGAGACAGCGAATTGGGGGGAAAGCATCTTGAATGCTTTTGAGCAGATCGATCCAACACTTGTGCCAATGTTGCCAGCACTCAATATTTTGTTGCCAGCCGAACTGCCTGAAACAGAGGCGATTCAACAGATGGCAGGAGAAGCACGCGCACGACTGACCAATGAGTTGTTCATCCGACTGCTGCGGGCAAAAACGGCCGATTCTCCCCCCGTGATTATCCTGGAAGATGTCCACTGGCTTGACTCCAGTTCATGGGAACTGACGCGGCAAATCGTCAGGCAAATACCGCAACTAATGTTGGTGCTGGTTACCCGACCACTCACGCCCCCCCTTCCTGATAGCTATACATTTCTGACCCAACTGCCACAAACTCGCCATATCACCTTAAACACCTTGCCCGCAGAATCCATTGAAGAACCGACCACTGATTTTGGTAAAACAGAAACTTTCAGGCGTTGGCGTATCAGTTCTTCAATGGATTCTGCGGGCAAGGTGTTCAAGATGATACGGCGAGTTTGTGGCAGTTGGGTCAGAAATGTATAGCTATCA